>DASWTM010000365.1:0-5879 GCA_036402115.1 Chryseosolibacter sp. | reverse complement strand
TACTCTCCTGACCATACCAATATCAACGCTGCTGAAATTTTTGCCTCAATGGACAAACGGAAGTTTTCCGGATTATCCATTCCTCGACCGCATGACCATAACATTTGTGTTCATTATTGGCGTAATGGTAACAATGAGTCTGCTACGACCTCACACGAAATCATCGCACGAACACATTGAAATTGACTTCCACCATTTTAAAGTGACCCCAGGTTTTATGGCCGGGTCGATAATCATTCTTGGGATCCTGACTGGGTTGTACGCATCATTCTGGTAATGCAGAATCACACAACTTAATACAACCGTAATCTGGAGTTTCCCTTAACAAAAAGTACAACGCTGTACTTGCAGGGAATCGTGCAACATAACTGAACCATAATTTGCAGACTAAACTCAAACCCTAAAATCCAAATTAACACCAAGCCTATGCAGAAAATCTATCAACTTCTCAGCAGCAGAAGGCTAATGGATCCTCGAACGATCCGTTACGCCCTTCTTGCAACGATTGCATTCTGTGCAGCTCTTGCATCTTCTGACTCCGCAACAGCAAGTCCCTTGCCTCAAGGAACGAACATCCGTGGAAAAGTTACAGACGATGCCAACAACGCATTACCCGGAGTGAGCATTCTTGAAAAAGGCACGACCAACGGAACTGTAACCGATGCAGAGGGAAATTATTCAATCACCGTTGCATCGCGTGAATCTGTACTGATCTTCACCTTTGTCGGAACAAAAAGCCAGCAGGTTGTCGTTGGCGATCAATCCAACATCAGTGTCCAACTCGTTTCTGACATTGCAACCCTCGGTGAAGTTGTGGTGATCGGTTACGGCACGCAGGAAAAGAAAGACATCACCGGTGCGGTTGCGTCCGTGAAGAGTGAAGACTTCAACCGCGGTATCATCAATTCACCAGAGCAACTTGTTCAAGGAAAAGTAGCAGGTGTCAACGTTACCTCAGCAAGTGGTGAACCCGGAGGTCCATTGGCAATTTCAATCCGCGGTGTGGGTGGCGTACGTACCGGAAGTAGCCCACTATTTGTTGTTGATGGACTTCCGCTCGACAACTCAAGCACAGGCGGCTCAACAAACCCACTCAACTTCCTCAACCCTCAGGACATTGAATCCATCGATGTTTTGAAAGACGCTTCAGCAACCGCTGTGTACGGATCACGCGGTGCAAACGGAGTGATCCTCATCACAACGAAAAAAGGCAAAGCAGGAAAGGCCACTGTAAATTATTCGCTTGGCTATGGCCTTTCAAATTTGGCGCGCCCGATTGATGTGTTTACTGCCGATGAATATCGCCAGCGCGTGGTTGAAGTTGGCGGTGTGCTGGAGGATTCGCTGGCAAGCACGGACTGGCAGAAAGAAATCACACGCTCCGCACTTACACAAAACCACAACCTAACCATTGGCGGTGGTGCCGACAAGCTAACATATTACGCATCCCTGGGTTTGCAGGATCAGGAAGGTATCATTAAAAACAGCAACATGAAACGTTATTCCGGTAGAATAAATGTTGCTCAGAAATTCCTGAATGATAAGCTCACGCTCGAAGTGAATCTTAACGCAGCACAGACGATTAATCAGCGTCCGCCAACCGAGGGAAATAACGGTGCATCGGTTTCCATTGTGGGATCTGCCCTTGTAGCTAATCCAACCTACCCCGCGTTGGACGCGCAGGGAAAACCTTACCGATATCCTAGCGGAACCAATCCCCTCCGATCGCTGGAGCTTGCGAGCGATATCACAACCATTAACAGGCTGATTGGAAACATATCGCCTTCCCTGGAAATTATCAAGGGTCTCACGTATAAGCTCAACTTTGGTATTGACAACTCGAACGGTACACGCGATATCGAATCTATGCCAAGCGCGCTGCCACAGCAAGATGGAAGGCTTGAATCGATTTTCAATACTAACAATAACAGCCTCATTGAAAATTACCTGACCTATTCGTTTGACAAGAATGATCACAACGTCACTGCTTTGGCCGGGCATTCGTACCAAAAGTTTTTCGTGCAAAGCAGATGGTTCAGCATAAACCGGTTTCCAATTTCAGAAGTCGATCCACGTCACAACCCTGGTCTCGGACAAGATCTGACGCTTGCTAACAACAAGCCTGGCGGTTATGCAACGCGCAATGAACTCCAATCCTTCTTTGGAAGATTGACCTATCAGTTTAAACAACGTTACCTTTTGACAGCAACACTAAGGGCTGACGGTTCTTCGAAGTTTGGTGCCAATAATAAATACGGAACATTCCCCTCGTTCTCTGCTGGATGGAGAATTTCTGAAGAATCGTTTATGGCTTCATTACCGATCTCAAACTTAAAATTGCGCGCGGGATGGGGACAAACCGGAAACCAGGAAATTCCCTCAAAGATTACACAGGCACTTTTCACCTCGCAAATCGCTGCAGGAACAAGCTATCCTCTTGATGGAACAAACACCTATCCTGCAGGTACGACCTATGCACGACTCGCAAATCCTGATATCCAATGGGAAGTGTCAACCCAAACGAATATTGGATTGGATTTCGGATTTCTCAGTGGCGCATTGACCGGCTCCATTGACTACTTCTCAAAAGTTTCTAATGATATCCTGCTCGAAGTTATCCCGGCCGATCCGGTGCAGCCAGCAGGAACATTCTGGACAAATGTTGAAGATATGACCATCACGAACAAGGGAACTGAGATTGCCTTGAACTATCTCCACAACGCCAGCAGCGGATTGACCTGGAACATTGGTGGAAACATGACATTCATTAGCAACAAAGTGGAAAACTCACCTTACACGGTAATTCCTTCAGGTGCAGCATCAGGATCCGGCTTAACATCGGCCACCATCAACGGCTACATCAACGGTGAGCCTATTGGAACATTTTATCTTAAGGAATTTGTGGGCTTTGATGAAACGGGTCTGAGTGTCTATCGTGATACTGACGGAGACGGTTTGGTAACGGATAAAGATCGCGTGGCTGCCGGAAGCGCGTTACCTGACAAGATGTACAACTTCTATGGAAGCGTTGCATTCAAGGGATTTGATCTGACCGTGAACTTCAACGGAGTTTCCGGGAACAAAGTGTATGACAACACTGCGAACGCAAATTTCTATAAGCTGCGTATATCCAAGGGGTTGAATACTACGGAAGAAGCAATTCAATACGCGGAAGAGTCGGTAAATAACGCAGCACCGGTATCAACGCGCTTCCTCAAAGACGGAGCGTTCCTGCGGATGAACAATCTTACGCTTGGATACAACGTGAGTCCGAAGGCAATCGGGCTTGACCGATGGATTACTGGGCTGCGCTTGTCTGTTACCGGTCAAAACCTCGTGCTGATAACCGACTACGATGGTTACGATCCTGAAGTAAATACAGATCGCACCATAAACGGAATTTCGTCTTATGGTATCGACTACTTAAGCTATCCAAAGGCAAAGACATATCTGTTTGGATTAAATGTTTCATTCTAATGCCACACAACATGAAGAAGAAATTAATAATGTTATTTATGTTCCTTGGGGTGATCGTCCTCGAAGGATGCACAGACCTTGAAGAAGAAATATTGGATGAATCGTCTGCAGCTGGTCTCACGAGTAAGCAGGCTGCTGATGGAATTATTGCACCTGTCTATGGTCGTCTGTATGATTTATTTAATCATACGAACTACTTCGCAATTCAAGAAATCTCAACGGATGAAGCCATCCTCCCTTATCGCGGTGGAACTGACTGGGGGGATAATGGAATCTATCTTGCCATGCACCAACACACATACGCCAGCACAGATCCTAACTTAAGAAACACCTGGAACTTTATCCTCCAGGGCATCTCAAGAGCAGTAAGTGCGATCAATACATTACCAACGATACAAGATGAAAATGTAGCAACCTACCTCGCGGAAGCACGTGGGATGAAAGCCTACTACTCGCTTTTATCATTAGACCTGTTTGGACTCGTCTTTGTGAAGGATGATCTTGCCTCGGCTTCGACAATTTTACGAGGAGAGGAAGCCGTGGAGTATCTGAAAAACGAACTGCTTGCTGTCGAGTCTAGCCTGAGTACAACTGCAGGCCCGGGGCGAATGACACAAGCCGCTGCATGGGGTCTGCTTGCCCGACTACATTTGAACTCGGCAGTGTATCGCGACCGTTATGCGGACAACTTCAACTTTACACCCGCAGATATGGATGAGGTAATCAAGTATTGCGATAAGATTATCTCCTCGGGACAATATGCGCTATCACCAGACTACTTTGCAATCTTTGGCAACGACAACCACTCCAACAAGGAGTTGATCTTTGCTCTCGATCAGCGCTTTGATATTCCCGGAAGTCACAACCGGATGGCTTACTTTTCCCTTTCGGGCGATCAATTCCCATTGACCGAATTCCCCAACGCCAACGGAACGGATGGACCAGCGATAACTCCGGATTTTTACAGAACGTGGACAAATGCGTATGGCGGTACCGATCCTGCAGTGGCTGATCCACGATTCTTTCAACAGAACCTAGATCCGGCTGCAACGTGCGTCACATCATCGTTCCGCGTTAACCGTGGAATACTCAGAGGACAGCAACGCGGGCTAATCCGTGTTAACGGTGCGTTTGTGAAATGTCCCGATGGATCGTTCAAGGTTGACAATCTGTTTCACGTTACGCGAAACAAGCCAACGTTAGCCGTTGATTTTACAGAACAAGTTGACTTTACTGTCGCGGGAAGCAACTACAATTCAGGGTATCGCGTGGAGAAGTACGAGTTTGGAAGAAGATCGGACAGCGGAAGAAACAAGGGTGACGCAGACATTATCTTTCTCCGCCTTGCCGACATCTATCTAATGCGGGCAGAAGCAAAACTTCGCAGGAGCAATGATGCCGCAGGTGCACTTGCCGATGTTAACACGGTGCGTGCATCGCGAACAAAGACAACGCCTCCTCCTCCGTTAAGTTCAATGGATCTGGAATTATTGTTCCGGGAGCGTGGATTCGAATTCTATTGGGAAATGTTGAGACGCACTGACATGATCCGATTTGGCAAGTACGAAGGCACATGGACAGAAAAAACCAATTCAGACAAAACGAAAAGGATCTTCCCAATCCCACAAACTGCCGTTGACGGAGCTTCAAACCTCCCAGGCTACTTGATTCAGAACCAGGGTTACTAGGTTATATTTCCTTCCAAGGCTATGGTGATATCATCATAGCCTTTTTTTATTTTTCCGTTATGAAAAGAAGTTTTCTAATACTGATTTTAATCCCTTGTCTTTCTCTTGCACAAGACAAGTCTTCGATTATTTTCTCACACAACGACTACCTGCAAAAAAATCCATTCGAATCAGCCTACCAGTTGAACATCGGATACGTTGAAGCTGACGTTTTTCTTCGTGGCGACAAGTTGATGGTGGCACACACCGCTGCAGAAATCAAACCTGATAGAACGCTGGAGAGCTTGTATCTTGACAAGATCAAAAGCAAGCTTCATGAGAACGAAGGATCGCTTTTCCCTGATGCAAGCCGAAAGATGACGCTCATGATCGACTTAAAAACTGAAGGAGTTTCTACGCTCAACGCTATCGTTCAACATCTTAAAAAATATCCGCAGCTTACAACAACCAACACCCTCACCGTTGCGATCAGCGGAAATGTTCCCGACACTGCACATTAGAAAAATTATCCAACGTTCATCACCTTCGATGGTCGACCATACAAAGAGTATTCGGGCAAACACCTCGAACGCATCAGCTTTATCAGTGACAATTTTCGAAACTATTCATCCTGGAACGGACAAGGAGAAATACCGGAAGCCGATCTTGAGCAACTTGAAGCCGTCATCGCAGATGTGCATAGCAATGGAAAAAAGATTCGCTTTTGGGGTGCAC
>DASWTM010000364.1:0-24967 GCA_036402115.1 Chryseosolibacter sp. | reverse complement strand
TTGAAATAATACTGTGAAAACACAGGGTACTGCTGACCCTGTGTTTTGGTAATGGCGAATAGGGTAAAAAATATAAACCCCAGGCAAAGTTTGTGTCTCATGAGATTCGTCATTGTACAATTTCGAGATATCCCGCGATTGGCTTCGTACCATCGCGCTTATCAACAATATAGTAATACGTTCCGTCCGGGAGATTAACACCCATTGGGCTGATTCCACGATTTGATCTTCCATCAAACACGGTGTTGGCGTTGTCATAGCTATCACCTTCATATACGAGTGTACCCGCGCGGTTAAAGATCTTCACGTTATTTGCCGGGAAGTTGTGGATACAATCGATCTGGAAGTGTTCATTGCGACCATCGTTGTTGCGCGAGATACCGTTGTACGGCCTGATGTCAGGCTTAATTTCGATCTGCTTGGTTGTTGCGCAGCCAAGGAAGGTTGTGGCCGTGATCTCATAGAAACCTGCAGCCGCGTTGGTGAAGTTTGGTCCAACCGAAACCTGGCTGTTGTCTGCCAGATTAATCCACTCGATGCGCTCAATTGGAGCATCGCTCAGCAGGATCATGGTAGCAAATCCATCGTTCTGGTCGCAGGTCGTATTCTGAATGATGAAATCAAAATTCGGAAACACCTGCTCGTTGACAATTTCTTCTGTTGACAATGGAGACTTACAACCCGTGATGATGCTCGTAGCCGTCACAGAATAGTCGCCCACAGGCAGGTCGTTGTAGGTTTCACCCACGTTATCCGCAGGTGGATTTTCAACCGTACCATCATACCAATGGAAGATATAATTGGCGGTATTCTTATCAGCACCGACATAAGCCATCAACGAACCATTATCTTCTATACAGCTCGTTACATGAGACAACACTTCGATCGTGGCAGCAGGAATAGGCACCGTACCATTTTCAATCTGTGTATTCGCATCGGTAAAGCATCCACTGTTGATGTTGGTGGCACGGACGGTATATTGTTGTGGTGTCACCTTAAGCTCACCAAACTCTGCACCGGAATAGACTGGTGTTCCGGTCGCGGTTCCGCCTTCATACCAGTCAAATGTGTATCCAACAAATGTATTATTAGCCGTTACTTGCGCCACACCGTTTGGTCTTGCCGGATCGCAGTTCGTTACCGGAGCAATTTGGTCAATCGTCACTACAGGATATTGTCTTGCGTCTTTAATTTGCTCTGTAGCTACAGAGAAACAGCCCGTGTTGTTATCGGTGACGCGAATCGTATAGAAGCCTTCATTCAGATTATTCTGAGTGAAGTTTCCAATAAAGCCCACCGTGTTAGGAAGCGCTGGCATATCCGGAGGTGCTTGCAGATTTGGTGAGGCACCGAGATACAAGTCTGCGGTAAATGTTGCTGCTGTGTAAGGCACATAAGGATACAGCGGACTAAGGTTCAAAATGCGCACAGAGACTTCACCATCGGTTCCAACACAGAGCGTTCTCGGCTGGCTTGCTGTGGACAGCACCGGTGTGAAGTCCTGGGTGTCATCTTCAACAATATAGGAATCAGAGATTGAGCAGTTCGTAACGTTGTTGTGAACCGTCACCGAATATGTGCCAGCAAGGATATCCGACAATGTAGACGCGTTTCCGATCGATGGCGGTGTAGCAGAGTCATTGCCAAACCACGTGAACGTATAATTCGGATTTGCATCTGTCTGTCCATCTGCCGTTACCGTCAATTCAGCGGAACCGATACCGGGTCTGCAACTGATCTGCAAAGCGGTCTGCGTCAAAAGCAAGTCAGGGAGAATAATATCGTCAGGGGTGATAACTAATTCTCTCGCGCCTGAACGACAATCGGTGGCAGGATCTCTTACTACGACATAATATGTTCCGGTCAGCAATGAGTTGATTGACGGTGTTGTTGTAAACGGACCACCAATCGGCAACTGATTTCCAGAACCAACACTTCCCTGGTACCACTCGTATTGAAAGTTTGCAAGTGCAGGACCGCTCACCTCGTTGTTAGGCGGAACATTCGGAGGGAACAAGATCGAACTTGTCGTGCTTCCCAGGGTGATTCGTGTGACTGCAGCCTGACCTGTCGGATTACAATCCAATGGGTCGACTGTTGTCACTTCAATAATGTTTGGCGTACTAAGTGACTGGTCAAGCACGAGCGTCACTGGGCTTGTTACAGGACAACTTGTAACGTTATTCGTTGCCGTGAGAAGATAGTTTCCGTCAAGTGCGTTTGTGAGTGTGCTGCGGTTTGCTGTATTCGTTGCAAGGCTTGCAGGCGAAATAACATCCGGAGCCACCATCGCCCACGCGAATGTATAAGGCCCTGTGTTGACACCACTGATTTCTCTTGCGTTCGCGATAATTGTTCCGTTAGGCGCAAGATCTGTACAACTCGAATTAGCCCGCTGCGTAAAGGTAACCTCAGGGAAAACTCGGTTGTCATCAATCGTGACGTGATAAGGAGCAGAAACGCAACCTCTACCCAGGGTACCGGCTACGCGAGTCGCAGTGACAAAGTACTGACCACGTTGAATGGTCGGATACACCGTTCTGTCAACGATCGTTCCTCCCGGAACCGCTCCGAGAGCTCCATCCGTAACCACGGATGGTCCACCCGATGCAGGCGTCCAGTTGAAATCAAAATCAGCAAATGGCGCTGTGAAGGTATTATTATTTCTGTCGGTTACTTCAACACTGCTTACGCGGATCGTACCATCAGCTGAACACAACACCTGTGGTGTGGCGACTGCTTCCGGAATAATGATCGGTGTCGAATTTCTGAACAATTCGGTAGAGGCAGGTGACTGACATTGCGATTGATTGTTTGTCACAGTCATGTTGTAAACACCATGGAACAATCCAGTAGGCACATCGTTGTCGCCTGTGGCGAGACCATCTCCGTTGTTTGCACCGGATGCTGCAATCAGAGTTGGGTTACCTCCGTTCCACGCGTATGAGAACGTATGTGGCCCTGCAACGAGCGTTGCGTCACTTACACGAACTTCAATAGAGCCTTCTGAGAACGCTGGGTCACATGCCGTATTGGCGAACGGAGTCAATGACACTACCGGGAATCTGCGCTTATCCTGAATGGATATCGTGAACGGTGCTGACGAACATCCGCGGCCAACATCATCAGGTCCAGGAGCCACAACACGAGTAGCTACCACCGTATACGTTCCTGCGCCAATTGGTGTGTTACCGAAGTTGGCCACACGATTATACGTGACCACATCGAGCAACGTACCCGTTGTAGTTTGTTGTCCAATAGACGGCCTTGTCCAGGTAAATTCAAAGTCACTGATCGGGCTTGCAGTTCCCGTTGCGTCAAACGTTTCAACCGTACCTTGTCTGTCATTCAACGTTACACGGGTAACATTCAGGCTTCCATCACCATCCGGATCACAGCTAATCTGATCCGCCTTTACTACATTCTGAACGAAGATCGGAGTAGCATTCTTATTGATCGTTGTTGTGCTGGTACTAAAACATCCTGAGGCCGGGTTTGTAACTGTGAGACCGTAGTTACCTTCGAGCAGGTTAGTCACGCGGTCGTCATCGCCATCAGCCGCGCTTCCATCACCGTCATTCGTTGGTGCATCTGCAATCGGGCTGAGTACCGGACTGAGGGTCCAATCATAATCATACGAGAAGGCTACGTTGCCATTATAGGAAAGCGGTGTCGGGTCGGTAACTCGGATTTCGATGATACCTTCGCCCGTGCCGGCTCCGTTGAGACAGGACGTGTTGCTGAATGGTGTAAGATTGACAAGGGGATTAGTGTGCAAATCGTTAATGTCGATTCTAACGGGTAATGCCTCGCAGCCTTCTGCAACACCGGATCCCACCCTGCGCGTAGCCCTGATATAATAAGTGCCCGCGCCCATGTTTTGCAATTGACCAGCACCGTTTCCACTCACCAGGCTTTGACCGATGATGTTGTTAAACGCACCGTCCTGGAGTGGAGCGTTAATGATCACATTCGGATCATTTGGATCCGCAGCAAACCACTCAAAAGCGTACACGTTCGTAAGCGGCAATGCAGCGAGATTAGTAACATCCGTCTTTGGAGCTGGGCGATCAATCACAATTTGTGTGACATCGATTCGTCCATCAGGATTGCATATGAGCTGATCAACTTTTGTTGTTGTAAGATTGATTGTAAATGGCTCGGGTGTAATGGTTGCAGTACTTGTAGTAATACAACCGTTAGCAGTGTTCACAGCATTAACGGTGTAGCTACCGTTCCCTAATTGAGGGATTGTAAGTGTATTTGGAACTCCATTCTGCGGCATTGCAAGTCCGGCATTCGGAGTCGTCCATGTATAGTTATATGTCGATACCTGGATTCCGGCAGTGGAAGGGTCGGCATCCACTGTGACCGCGATTGATCCATCACCAAGATCACCTGCATTTGGAGCAGTACAAAACGAGTTGGTTGACGGTGTCAAAGCGAGTTGTGGGGATACATGAGCATCCTGGATAACAACCTGACGGATCGGAGTCGCACAGCCAAAGCCTGAAGGAGCATTTGCATTTTTAACGGCCTGCACGTAGTAAATGCGATCACCAGAACCAAAGCCTGCCACGGGATTAATGAACCAGTTACCCGGTGCCTTAGAGGCGTTGAGTAGTTCACCATTAGTTGGAATCCCACTAGCCCCGATGGCTGAATATACACTACCTGTTCCATCGTTGTTCTCGAACCATGTAAATTGGAATTCGTCTTCATCCTGACCACTTTCTAGTCTGGCCTCAGCAGCACCATTGGTACCGGGAGCACATGCCGTCTCCGGAGTTGGATTTACCAGTAGGTTTCCTGGGAGATCAGGTTGGTTAGGAACGTTAATCGTAAGGTCTGTGAAGCATCCACTTTCATTGTCAAGTACCCTGAACGTGTAAGTTGTTGGTCTGAATCCTGGTATAAAACCGGTGTTTTGACCTGACTGCCCATTGCCGATTTGAAGGCCTGGCGCACCTGGCAACAGGAAACCCTGAGGCAACGGGGAAATATCATTCAAATAATAATCCTTTGCCTGAACATCACCGGTTGCCGTTGTCACGGTCAGCTGTACTTCCCCTTCAGCGACTGTCAATGGATCGCAAGATTGATTTCCAATCAAGCCAGTAACTGAAACTATAGGGTTGGCAACAACTTTATTAATTCTGACAACACGGCTTAGTGGACATGGTCTGTTGAGCAAATCATTGTCAATAATCTGGACAAAGTACTCGCCTTCTGCCAGGCCAGGCACCGAAAGGGTGTTACCAATCGCATCGGGATCGGTTCCTTCGTCTTGCAAATCACCATCATTATCGATTCCATCAAAATCAATTTCTCCACGCACGACACCTGGGGCAACCGCTGGCGTTACGGGGGATGTTCCTCTGAATACGAGTATCGAGTAACCAGAAACATTGATCGGTCCTGGAGTCACTGTTACATTGATGGAGCCGTCTGGTGTTACGCAATCCGTATTAGGTGTCGATGCCACAGCAATGTCTGGAGCATCTGCAAAGGGAACATTCGTCACAAAGTAATTACCACACCCATTTGTTTGGTCAGTAACTACAACTGTGTAGGTACCTGTAGTAATGGATGGATCTGGTGGCGAAGCAGAAACACCTAAATCTTCACTAGCCGCGATTGACGCAGGGAACGGGTTCCCCACGAACGAAGGCGGATTGTTGAAGAAGTTGATGTCAGTATTAGTTGGCGAATCGCGGTGCCAAGAGAAATCATAACTTCCTGAACCACCTGCAACGGTGATATTTACTCCCCCGTTTGGATCACCGCATGCTGTGGCTGGTGAAGTTCCGGTAATTGTAATGTTATACGTGGCGGTTGCATTAGGAATATTTCCAGTGAATGGGTTCGAGACACATTGTGTCGTATTGTTGACAACTACTGCTGTTACGAAGCCTGGCTCAAGCCCTGCATAAGGCGATAAATCATTACGCACTGGAATGGTTGGCGCTCCAATTACTGCGGCTGATGTAGTCGGAGGCGTTCCGTCAACCGCTGTGAAAACGTAGGAAATCGAAAAATTGGCAGACGCATTTGTCACCGCAGGTGTGACCGAACCATCAGGAAAGTCACAACGTGTCACGGGCCCAATGGCAGCGAAATTGATTGCTGGCAGTGTGATTTGTTCGTTAACGAAATCACTGCGAACCGCAGAACAACCGGTCGCATCTATAGTCAGTTGTAAAGTATAATCGCCCGAAACGAGATTAGTGATTGTATTAGGGCCAGTGGTGAGCGCATTCGCTGCAACAGGACCAACTCCTGTGAACCACTCAAATGTTCTGCCCGCTGTTACACCACCATCTGTAGCTATGATAGACCCATTCGGTGTGCCCACATTACATGAGGTCTGCGGACCGACCAACGCTTGAATGTTAGGATAGACGACATTATTCAATATCACTTCCGAGTCAGCCGCAGACTGACATTGCGTATCATTATTAACTACGATCGCTGAATAGCTTCCTGGCTCTAATTGCGTTGCATTCAGTCCTGAAAACAGTGGATTAGGCGCACCTGGAACTCCGTCCGTCCACAAGACTGAGAAGTTCGCTCCTGCATTGACCACATTTGCTGCAAGTGCTCCTGTAGGCGCAATGTTCGCGATATCACAGACCGTATTGTGCTGTACAACGGACAGGCTAAGGGTTGGGGTAACTCGTCCATCCGGAACATTTGCAGCTTCATTATACTGACAACCATTAGCAAGATTTGTAACAAGAACCGTAAAGTTGCTTCCCACACCACCAGGGCGACCTGATAATGTTGCGTTTGTTGCCCCTCCAATCGGTGCTCCAAGCGTTGTTCCAGTATGCCATTGATATTGTATCGATGCACCAACAGGCGAAGTGACCTGGAGTGCACCATTATCCACAGCGGGAGCACAGTTCGTTTGGGGTGTAACTGCAAATTGGATGTCCACTACCGGTGTTGTATCGAGGACTTCATCAACAACAATGTCAGACACGCAGCCGAGGCTTGCAACCGTTACCTGCACACCATATTTTGCTGATGGCAACTGGCTAAGGGTCGGATTGTTAGGAGATGGCACGTGAGCGCCTGTCACTGTTCCTGCCGCGTTCGCGTCAAACCAAGCATAGTTAATCGGACTTGAGCCTAACGCTGGGTGGTTCACTGCCGTTACTGTTAAACTTCCGTTGAAAGTTGTCGGGCCCCCCGGTATAGTAACATCGCAAACTGAATTGGGATTTGACATTAGGGTCAGCGTTGGCTTCTGACTCAGGTCTGCCACCTGACCTCGTGATGTATTCGCGCAACCTGTAACGGTGTTCGTCACCAGCACGTCATAGGAACGAGGCGGTAGGCCACCGGTTGGGCCTCCAACATTAATCAGAGTTTGCGCTGTAAAATTATTGGATGCATTCACTGCAGGCGCTGGCGCCACCGCAGTCCATGCATACGAGAACGTTGTTCCACCGTTCGTTACGTTGGCAGTGATACTTCCGCGAGGCGTCAACGATGGATCACAGTTCTGTGAACCAACAGACGTGAACGAAATGGCCGGGAAAACCCTTCCGTCAGGTACCTGGTTTGTAATTGCTGTCGAACGACATCCCGTCACCGTGTTCTCAACTTCAACGGTATAGAAACCAACGTCACGACTGGCGAGTGTGGCACCGTCCACTCCATTGATAATTGGTGAAGCATTCGAGTTTCCGTTGAACCAGTCGAAATTATAGTTTGTAATAGGCCCGATCTGATTTGTAATCTGAGCTGCAAGGCCACCATCAAATGGAGCAACGCATTTCGTGTTCGCTGTTACATTCAAAAATGAAATTACAGGGATCACACTTTCATCAGCGACAAATTGTGTAGCTGTGTTTTCACATCCTGTTCTGGTGTTTGTAACCAGTACAGTATAAGGATTCGGTGAACCCGTTACACCGCCAAGTCGGATGGCAGTAGCCTGATCAAAATTGTTCGATGCCGATAATACGTTTGCCGGAACAACCGTATTTCCAGCGTGCCAACGGAACGTAAATACATCTGCACCGATAGCATTTGTTACTGTTACCGTAGCGGTACCATCAGGAGTTGCTGCAGCATCACAGGTATTCGACCCGGTGGACGTTGTAGCCAGTTGTGGCAATACGGTAGTTCGCTGCACGGGTTCAGTGTCAGGCGCTGACACGCAGGCAAGATCAACTCTTCGCACAGTTACTGAATATGCATTTCCATCTTGGAGGCCAGTCAGAATAGGGTTTCGGTTATCGGCTACCGGAATAACTGCATTAGAAGGATTGCGCCATTCGAATGTGTAGTTATTATCAGGTAGTGAAACCGGATTTCCATTGAATGTCACCGTTGCCTGGAGCGAACCATTGTAAGGAGTTGTTGCTTTTGCAGGATCACAAACGGTATTTGGCGTCAACTGAGCGAGTGTTACGACAGGCGCGATGATTGTTTCTGTGATCGGCATGTCTGCTGTCGCAGAGCAGTTGAAAGCGTTTGTAACACGGACGGTATAAGGAATACCTCCTGCCGCAACTTTGTTCACAGTCTTCCCATTAACATCCGACACATCGGTTTGAAGATTTGCGGGAAGCGTATTTTGCCCTTTGAACCATTCAAAGGTAAAGTCAGCGGGATTTTGAGGAACCCCTCCTACAGTGACGTTTGCTGTCATGACGCCATTCGGCTGAAGCGGGTCGCATGAAGTCTGTGACGAGAGTATAACGATCTGTGGCGGGTCAGGAGTTACCTGTCGCGCCTCCACCTGCACAATAGGCGTAATGGTCGAAGGACACTGCGAGGCGTTTTCTCTCACCTCAACCTGATAATATCCAACGGGAAGACCTGTTCGCGTTTTACCTGCTCCATGGATGGCGGGCAACACACTGCCGCGCACATTGTTTGTCATATCGTAACGATACCACGTGAACGTATAGTTCGCGGGATTCTGAACAACACCACTCACCAATGCATCCGCGGTGATCGAACCTGAGTTTGGATTCGCACAATCAAGGACATGCTGAACCACGCTGGCTTGCGCATCCGGCACCGTAGGTGGGTTAACCGTTGCGGGCACTGATGTGTTACACGTCCCTCTCGTAATGACCGCGAGGTATGATCCCGCCTGCAGGTTGCTGGCGATTGGTCCGGAAATTCCAAGTGAGTTCAGAGCAATGTCATACCAGTCAATAGTGTAGCCTGCCCCTCCTCCCTGGATTACCGCCTCAAGTCTTCCATTAAAGGGCGAACAGCTAGTCTGATCAGAAAGTACATTAATCGTAATTGGGGGGAACGGAACTGTTGTGCTTCCGATGACTACCTGCGTTGTGTCGGAATTACAATTCGCTGTTTTGTGACGCGCGTAGACAGTATACGTTCCAGGCGCGAGGCCGGAGTAGATTGGTCCGATGAAATCCGCGGAAGCGATTGGCTTGGCCGTAGTTCCATTCGACCAATAAAAGTTATAGTCTGCTGTGTTCTCACCGCCATTGGTCGGGATGAATGCCCGCGCTACACCGTTTGCAGTTGACGTACAGGTCTCACTGTCGCTTACTGCCACACCGGTAATGGCCACAGGCAGCGGATCAATCCGCGCGAAGCGAATGTTATCATAATCACACTCAATAAAGTTGGTGTTGGGAAGGACAATCGGTGTGGGGAGTGATGTCCCGGCATCATTCAACACCACATACACAAATTCAGATCCGTTGCCGGTTACCGTTTGATTATCCACCGATACGATGTCACCGTTAGCCAGGCCGTTGACCGGAATGTTGATCGTAGCGAGTTTAGCAGCTCCGGCCTGCATCGGATTGCTTGCGTAGAATGAAACTGGAATATTTCCCGTCACGGCAACATCACCGAGGTTAGTGATCTTAAAGGAGACCTGGAAATTCAGGTTTGGACATGTTGGAGGAATGATGGTAGGCGCTACCTGGAACGCAATGTCAGGTGCTGCATACGTAGGGCAACCTTCCGAGTTCAGGTAAGGCGACTGATTAAGGAATTTGTTGAGAGGCCTGTTCGGACCTTGCGTACAGTTACCCGTTGAAAACACTACCTGATGTGCCTGAAGTTTACGCGGTATGGTGAGGTCGTCATTGACGTTCACCACGAAATATCCGTGCTGATTCCACACGCGTCTGGCAGGAACCCACGGTTCCGCTGCCGATTTAAATACGCGGATGTGCGAATAGCGCGAGTAATTTAGATTGTTGAAATTATTTGCAGAGTTGGTATCGTTAAAACCGCAAGGCACACACAACTCGGTTGAGCCGTCTGCATCCACGTCAGCAACGATAGGATATTCACGGTTTGTACGAGAGATACAGGCCTGCTGGCTATAGATTGACCCGTCAGTACCTTCAATGATATAGATAAATCGTTCATCTCTATAAACGATTTCTGCTTTGCCATCCCCGTTAAAATCAAACAACGTACACCCCGTGTGACCGGAAGTTTCTTCATTAATGTTCACCCTCCATAAAAGACTGAAGTTTTCATCGAGCGCATACAGGAATCTTCCCGAGACAAACGATGCATTCATGCGACCGTTTCCATCGAGGTCGGCAATATTCAGTCGACCCGTACCATTTATCCAGCCATCTTCATAATTCGTTCCAAGCGCTGGCTGAGGGTCAGAATACGTTCGAATCGAATTGTTTTGAACATCCCAGAAGAATACAGTCGTGTTATCCCCATTACTATTAGTAGATCCGGATGCGAGCACATCAAGGAAGCCGTCCTGGTTATAGTCGGCTATACTTGTCGCGTTGTATTCGTTTCGAATAAAATATTCAGAACGACTTTGCAAAAGTGTGAGTGAACCTGCGTCCAGTGTTCGCGCGCCAAGATTTACCTGGTAGATTCGCAATCCAGAAATTAGCTCAAGCTTGTCGTCACCAAGAATATTAGCCGCTACTGGACCACCATTTTGCCGTGTATAACTGCTGGCAGTAGACTTGACAATGCGGACACCAGTCTTTGCATCGTAAATTTCATCTTTCGCGTACAGCTCAACCTGCCCATCGCCATCGAAATCAGCCAGGCCGAAGTTGATTGGATCGCCAGGAAGTCTTTGGGCGGTTTCCCAAAGCTTATTCAGTTGACAATCATAGGCAAAAATGTAGACGCCTGAGTTGTTATTACCCGGAGGGTCTTGCTGCCCGATGAAGTAGATCTCACCGCAGTTGTCGTTATCGATGTTGGCAATGGCAATCTCCCAGTAAGGCTCCCAGGTTACCGTTGCCTCACGTTTTACCGTCCCATTATTTCCATTGAGGATGAAGATTTTCTTCGTGTAGCGGTTCATGGTCACCATCTCTGGGATACCATCCCGGTCGAGGTCGCCAATGGCAAGACGTGAAAGATGGTTAGTAGTCTCGTCTGGCGAAGCAAAGTCGAGCGCCATCGTAAACTGTGGAAACTGAGGTGGTACGGCCTCGCAGGCCGCATCGTTTCCTAAGAAACCATCGCAGACGGGGTTGTTAGCACAACTTCCATCATAGCAGTCGATGAATCCGTCAAAGTCATCGTCAAGGCCATTGTTACAAATCTCAGTTTGCGAGAACGCGTAGTGGGAAGCCACCAACAGAACGGCAAGGGTCAAAATACGCCTCATATATAGGTATAGTAGTAGTAGTCAGTTCAAAAAAGTGCTCCCTTCGTCCCAACCCACCTTTAGCCATTCTATATCTGGTTTACCGGGTAAGTGGTAACTAGTAGACGCCAGTTTTGTCTTCAAATTGCCGTAAACAGCCGGTAAACAACCCTAAAGGTAAGGTTATCGATTTAAAAACACAGTTTTTAGGCGGTTCATTTAAATAAACTAACTTTGAGATTTAGGTGCATACCTATATCGATCATGACTGTTTCTATGCGGTACTTTTTTCCCCTCGCTGCCTTGCTGGTTGGGTCTTGTCTTTCATCTTCTGCGCAAATCTTAATTGGACCCGTTGTGGGAGGACAGGTTGGTTGGGTGACCTTTACGGAAAAAGAAAACCGCAGATTGTATGGGAGTAATCCAAGCCTTACCTTCAGTGCGGGAGGCAGCTTGTCCTTTCGCATGTCTAAGCGAGTATTCCTTCAAACCTCCGTACTTTACACGCAGAAAAATAAACGGCTCATCGGACGCCTGGATCCTGCGTTTTCGAACAAGGCTAAACTGAATTATATCGACATGCCTATCTCCTTTACGAAGGAGGTGAAAATGCGATTTGGCAAACAGAAGTATTACAACCTTTATTTTGGTGCAGGGCCTACCGTCAGCTACTGGCTTGGTGGTCGTGGCACCCTGACTTCGAGTGATCTTAATGAAAATACCATCAACCCTCCAAACTATGATCTGCCTTACAAGATCACTTTTAAAAAAAACCCGGAAGAAATTCCTTTCGGGACTATGAACGTAAGTGATCCAAACCGAATCCAGCTTGGATTGAACGTCACAGCCGGAATTGTATTTGAACCGATGCAGGCGCAGAAATTCATGGTGACACTACGTTATGAAGCGGGGCACAGCTACTTCTCACCTGATACCGATGGCGACTATGGACTTGAGGGCACCTTGTTCTACGAAGATGACTTACAAAGCAGAAACCAATCTGCCGGAATTTCCATCTTTTACTTCATCGACTTGAAAACCGAAGATCGAAATCGCGGCAAGAGTACCAGCAAGGTTAAAAAGAAGAAGCGTTAAGAATTGGCATATTACCCGCCAACGCAGAATCGACATCAACGCTTAACGATTTCAGGGGAATTTGCTTTTTTGTCTTCTTTATGGATGATCAGTCGCAAGGTTGGGTTATTGGTTAAAAATGACCAGGCCCAGTCGAAAAGAAGATTCGTCTTGTTGCGAAAACCTGCTATTGGAAGCAGGTGAACGAAGAGCCAGAGAAACCATGCCGTAAACCCCTTCAGTGAAGTGCGCGGCAAATCCGCAATTGCATTATACTTGGAGATGATTGCCATTGTCCCTTTATCGTTATACTGAAAAGGTCGCCATTTCTTACCCTCATATTCACGTTTGAAATTTGAGGCGAGCAATTTCCCCTGTTGGATTGCCACTTGTGCAAGCTGAGGATGACCGGTTGGATAACTTGGATCAGTGAGATTCAGACTAATATCTCCTAGCGCAAATACATCCTCCACTCCTTTTACGCGTCCAAACTCATCAACCAGAATTCTTCGCCCGTGGCCAAGCGCTTCAGCAGGCAGCCCTTGCACTTCCCGCCCAATTACCCCGGTGGTCCACAACAGCGCGTTCGTGGCAATATTCTCCCCGTTGCTTAACAAAACTTTTCCATCTTCGTAGCCCACGACCCGCGTGTTGAGCACGATCGTGACACCGAGGTTTGATAACACGTGAAGTGCTTCTTTCTGGGCCAGTGTGCTCATGTTGTTGAGTAATACAGGGCCGGATTGAATCAGATAAATCTTAAAGGTACCTCGTGGAATCTCAGGATACTCCCTCCTTCCTATTTTACGAATCATTTCTGCCAGCATACCAGCGATCTCTACTCCGGTTGGACCTCCTCCTGCAATCACTACGTTGAGCAAACGTTTCTTTGCGACTTCGTCTTTGCAATGAATTGCTTTCTCAACATTCATCAGCAAATGATTACGGAGCTTTAGCGCATCATTGATGGTCTTCAGCGCCAGCGAATTTTTTTGGACGGACTCCATTCCGAAGTAATTCGTCTCGGTTCCAAAGGCGATAATCAAGTAATCATAGTAGACGGCATTGCCATCAACATAAACCGCTTTAAGTTTTGTGTCAACAGTGCTAACTGATCCAAAATGAAATCGCAGGTTCTGCCGCTTTTGAAAGTACCTGCGGAAGGGATACGTGATATTCGACAGTTCGATGAATGCCATGCCCACCTGGTAAAGTAGCGGTGGGAAGTAGTGATAATTGTTTTTGTCAATGAGGGTCACGTGGAAGCGCTCGTCATTGGCAACGCCCTTGAGAAAATTCAAACCGGCAAATCCACCACCTATCAAGACGATCCTTTTCTTTTGTTCAGTCATGCCGAGACTTAGGAAAGTAACGTGCCAGCATAAAATCAATTGGCAGTAGGTAATTGGCAATAGGCAAACCCGTTATACTGGATGCGGCACGAATCGGTAAAATACCAACGGCTTGCCTACTGCTGATTGCCTACTGCCTACTATTAAGAACAGCTTCTCGTTTAAAGATATTTTCAACGCCCCAGTCTCTCATCATCTCGATTAGAGGCCTCAGTGATTTGCCACGGTCAGTCAGAAAGTATTCCACCCTTGGTGGGATCTCAGGATAGATTTTGCGTTCGATTAGTCCGTCAGCTTCAAGTTCGCGCAGTTGAGTAGTAAGCATTTGTTTGCTGATGTCCTTTAGCATCATACCCATCTTCCCAAATCGGTTAATGTCATTATTGATCAGATGCAGAATAAGAATTTTCCACTTGCCGCCAATGAGCGACATGGTGGCGGTGACAGGGCAATTCTCGACATCTCCCATTTTTAATACACTCATAACTATTTGAAATTCAACAATGGTCTGAAAAATGTGACTATATCAGAATATTATAACTACTCACAAAAGTAAGACTTTAACGTTAATGTTGCAAGGTCATTACAAAACAAGAACAACAACATGAACAAGTACATTATCACCGGATCAATTGGTCACATCAGTAAACCGCTAGTAACGGAACTGGTAAAGGCAGGCAAAGACGTTACCGTCATCACGAGTTCGGAAGACCGCGTTGGAGAAATTGAAAAGTTGGGCGCCAGAGCGTTAGTGGGCCAAGTGCAGGACCGCGCCTTCATTACAAGCGCATTCCAGGGTGCCGAAGTAGTCTATACGATGATTCCTCCAATTTGGCAAACTAAAAATTGGAAACAGTCTCAACTGGAAGTTGCGAAGAACTATGCGGACAGTATCAAAGCCAACGGAGTAAAGTATGTGGTGAACCTGAGCAGCATCGGGGCTCACGTTGGCAATGGGGTTGGTCCGGTTGACGCATTGCACGATTTTGAAAAAATGCTCAATGCGATTCCCGGACTGAATGTTAGGCATCTTCGCCCATCCTACTTCTATTACAACTTGTTGGCACAAATTGGTCTGATCAAACAGGCAGGATTCATGGGAGCAAATTTTGGAGACGGAGAGAAACTGTTTCTTGTTCATCCACGCGATATCGCAAAAGCAGCAACTGAAGAATTATTAACGCTGAAATTTTCTGGCCACAGCGTTCGCTATATTATCGGAGATGAGCGTTCAGGACATGAAATCGCACAGGTATTAGGCAAGTCCATCGGCAAAGAGCTGAATTGGGTCGTGTTTACTGATGATCAGCAAAAACAAGGACTGATCCAGGCAGGACTGTCAGAGACGCATGCCAACGGATACACTAACATGGGACAGGCCATCCGCGAAGGATTCATGCAAGACGATGCAAGGAAGAGTAACGTAGCATTCGCGAGTATAAAACTGGAAGACTTCGCCAACGAATTTGCCTCAGCTTTCCAGGCGAATTAGATTTTAGACCTTCGGGCCAGACGGATGGAATGAAAGTGTGATTTAATGCTATCGCTCTGGCTCGAAGTTCATTTTCTTATCCCACGGTCCGCGTAAGAAGACAGGCGGCTATCTTTTTATTCTCAGCATCAAACGATTTCGTATGCTTTCCTGGCTTCCATGAAATAATGGAAGGCATCGTCATCAGCGTCCACCTACCTACCAGTGGTCGTCAGTATCCGCAAATCTTCGAGGTATATTGACATCCATCAAGTATAAGTTGAGTTCGGGTTCATATTGTAACTGTTTTGCACCATCAATTGAGAACGCGTGCTGTGGCTGTCCAGGGCGAGACAGCAAATCCAAGTGTTACAAGATGAATCGTTTCTGATCTGCATTACCCATGTCGACTGGTAGTGCGCTGTAACCACTGTGCCTTAAAACTTTTATCTATCACCTACCGTGCGATACATTCTCACTCGGGATGACGCATGCAAACCTGAATTACTAATGAGAATTAAATTTCTTCATCTCATTTGGGCATTTCTGTGTTTCACATCGCTGCAAACATTTGCCCAACAAACTGCAAAAATGACTTCAACCGGAATCGGGTATCTCGAATACCTTCCGCAAGGTTATAAAACAAACAGTAATAATTATCCGATCGTTATTTCGCTGCATGGCATCAAAGAAAAAGGCAACACGCTAAGTGATGTTGCACGTGTTGCTAATGTCGGGCTACCCAAGTACGTTAAATATGGAACAAACTATCCATTCATACTCATCTCCCCTCAGTTGAAAACATCCATGAGTCGATGGACGGGAGATTATGTGATGCAGGTGCTCAACCACGTGAGGAAGACACTTCGCATCGATAATCGAAGAGTTTACCTCACAGGTTTAAGTCTCGGAGGTGGTGGTGTTTGGTCAGTGGCAACGGCTTACCCTGCTACGTTCGCAGCGATCCTTCCCATTTGCAGCGGTTATAACACGCTCAGTAGCGCAAATAAACTAGCTTCTGAAAATGTTGCGACCTGGGGATTTCATGGAGACAAAGATTACACGGTAAACTATTCTGTAACGCAAAAGATGATCAATGCGATTAATGGGTGTACTCCAAAGCCAAGTCCGCTCGCAAAGTTTACGATCTTCCCTGGGATGGGACACATTATCTGGGACAAAGTGTACAAGGAGACATCCGCATTAAGTTGGTTACTCAGTTTTACCAATGGATCTTCCTCGTCTGCTCCAGGAAACACTGCCCCCACAGTATCGGCAGGAAGTGACAAAACACTAACACTTCCAACAAACTACACCACCTTACAGGCTACTGCTTCTGACCCGGATGGAACGGTCAAATCGTATGTATGGACAAAAGTTTCCGGTGGTACAGCATCGATGAGCGGAACTACTTCTTCCAAGCTCTCCGTGAGTCAACTCGTGGCAGGAACATACTACTTCCGCGTAACCGTAAAAGATGATGACGGTGCCTCAAAATATGATGATGTGAAGGTAACAGTATTGTCAAGCACCACTAATAAATTGCCCATCGTTAGCGCGGGTTCGGACAAGGCAACGTCAAACACTGGCATTACAATTATTGGAACTGCCTCCGATACTGACGGCTCTATTGCCTCATATAAGTGGACGAAAGTATCAGGTCCGTCTGCTTCCCTGAGCAATACAACAACAGCAAAGCTGTGGGCATCGTCACTCGTATCGGGCACTTATTATTTCCGGTTAACTGTTACGGATAACAGAGGTGGACAAAAGTCAGATGACATGAAGCTTGTGGTGAGCAATTCATCCTCCGGCTCAACAGTTTCAAATAAGTTGCCTACCGTTAGCGCTGGCTCCGATAAAACTACATCCAACAGCGGATTCACTGTTGTGGGCAGTGCGTCAGATCCTGACGGAACCATCGCCTCCTACAAATGGACGAAAGTATCCGGGCCTGGTGCCGGCATGAGCAATACCACAAGCTCCAAGTTATGGACATACAATCTTGTCCGTGGCACCTACTACTTCCGTCTCACCGTAAAAGATAACGATGGAGGAACAAAATACGATGACATGAAACTAACAGTGTATTAGGTTACCGACATACCTGAAGGGGTAAACGCTCTGCGAATAGAACTCGGGAGCGTTTATTTTTTTCAATGACTAAAGCCGCGATTCATCGTATCCGCCCGTGCAGGCAAGGCACTGGTTCGCGAAACTGTCGTATTCGTCAAACGCAGCACCGGGCTTTCCAAATAGTGTAATGATTCGATCAATACGGATTTGTTTTTCAGGAGACATGAAGATATTAATTCCTTGCTGTGGAATCTCGGCCATTTTTAACACCCGCCCTTCGAACGAATCAACTTTATCATCGTTGTCGAAGAAAAAAACTTTCCCTTCGGTATTTTTCGCGATCTGTTCTTCAATCACTTCGCGGTATTCGTATTGGACAGGTGAGAAAGTTGTCGCCATCATTTGGAAATTAATGCCATGAAATCCCTTACAACTTACAACCAAATTCTGAAAAATAAGTTCCGTTGCGACTTGACGGCACAATCTTTTCCATCGCAGTGAAGCAAAATACAATGAAAATCGAAGTCGTGAAACTCGGCCTGAGCGGTATTGTACTTCCCTACCCGAAATATCAATTTCCGGAGGAAGCACAAAAATCCTCGCGTCTCACACTTTATTCGACTTTCTTCAACAGCATTGAAGTGAACGACTCGTTTTACAAAATTCCGCAGCGCAAGACGATTGAACGATGGGCACGCTCGGTTCCGGATAACTTCATGTTCACATTTAAACTCCATCAGGATTTCACGCACGCTAAGATGCTGTCGCAACGGCCTGGCCGAACGCATGAGTTTGTGCAGACTATTTCGTTGGTCGGTGCCAAACGCGGTTGTATCCTCGTGCAGTTTCCCCCGAGCTTTAAAGCCGGCTCACGCAGCTATGTGGAAAATTTGCTGAGTGAATTGACTACTGAAACAGCAGGCAATGAATGGAAGATCGCAATAGAATTTCGCGATTCAGCCTGGTATGATGAAGAAACGCTTGACTTGCTAAAGGCATTCAATGCATCCCTTGTATTGCAGGATATACCCAAATCGGCTGCTCCTTTTATTTCAACATCCAATGACTTCGTCTACGTTAGGTTTCATGGGCCCACAGGAAATTATCGCGGAAGTTACAACGACTCGTTTCTTCATGAGTACGCTGAGCACATCACCGCGTGGGCTGAGGATGGTAAGGGCTTGTTCGTTTATTTTAACAATACTGCAGGAAGTGCATTCCAGAATGGGCAGACGTTGAAACGGTATTTGGACCTTAGCGAAAAATAATCTCGTAAACTTTCCACTTGCCTGCATGTGTGCGGAACACCACTTCGGCAATGGTATTGGAATCAAAAAACTTATCGACAATGGTCATCTGATTTAGTTCAGGATGAAGCCGTGACTCCGATGCTCCTTCTGCATATTCCTTCGCAAAAGCATACCACGCACTTCCAGCCTCACCGAGAAGCAGTTTTGTGAATTCACTGTTTGCATTGCTGAGTTCTGCCCGTGCTCCCACCCGATACGTGATAACTTTTCCGCCTTTGTGCAGTTCGGCATCAGGCGCAAGCCAGTTGACAAGACTATCAATATTTTTGGACACTACGGCAGCTTTAAAGTGACCGATCGATGGATTACCAACCGGTTTATGTTCCAAAATATTTCCGAAGATCTGAATTCCATACAGCAATCCTTTGTCATCGATGTCAACACTATAATTTTCATTCTTATAGTAGCAGGTTGTCACCGGAGGATCGTCAACTGTTTCCGTGCGATCAGGTTTGCCCAGCACACCATTGACTTTTTCTTTTGAGTCGCCAAGCTTCAGTCCGCGGAAGGAATGCATCTCCAGATATGGATCACCAACCAGCTCAATGGCATAGATACGACTCGTATCAGCAGGATTGTACTTGAACAAGGCATACACCGAGGTGTCGCGCTTCAGCGCATGGAATTCATAAAGCCATCCCTCACTGTTTACCGATTTTTGAAACGGAGGTCCGAGCTGGGCGTGAACGTTTTTCCTGAATTGTCCGAGCACAAACCCAGCCAACTCGGTCTCTCCTTCAACCTGCTGGGCGAAAACATCGGGGAAAAAGAACATCAAGGCTACCGCTAACTTCCTCATTTTCTATAGTTACAATCATTCAAAGGTAACAATAAATCGGGAAATGCAGACGCGTGCGCTTTGACTATGATAATGCCTGAGGAGGCGGGTTGCCAGGCGTGTTTGCGGGCTTCGACTTGTCTTCCGGAAGTGGAACAAACTCGTGGTTGTCGTTCGGTGGAAGAACGATGCGTCCCTCCTTCCAGTCTGCTTTGGCTTGTTCGATTCGCTCTTTTCGTGAGGACACAAAATTCCACCAGATGAATCGTTCACCGAGGGGCTCTCCGCCCAACAGCATAAGCGTTGTCACTTCTTTGGCGCGTAAGGTTGGGTCAACGCCTTTCGTGAACACCACCATTTGACCTGCGCGATAGGTCGTTCCAGAAATCTCAACACTTCCTTTGACAATATAAATTCCGCGCTCGGAATGTTCTCTGGGCAGACCAAACGTTGCCCCCGCGTCTAACGCTACATGAAGATAGAATAGTGGAGAGTGTGTCTTTACATCGCTTAGCAATCCAAAAGCGTTTCCAGCAATCAACCGCATCCATACGCCCTTGTCAGTAAAGACCGGAAGGTGTTCGCGTTTGTAGTTCGCGAATGCGGGATTTGCTTCTTCGTCCCTTTCCGGCAAGGCAACCCAGGTTTGGATCATCTCAAAATCTCCCGCGGCAAGCACGGATGGGTCTTCAAATCGCTCGGAGTGCGCAATCCCCTTTCCGGCTGTCATCCAATTTACTTCACCCGCTTTGATCACTTGCTGAACACCAAGGCTATCGCGATGGGTAACCTGGCCGCCAAACAAATAACTTACCGTTGACAAGCCGATATGCGGATGAGGAAGGACATCCATCGATCTATCAACCGTTGGCGCTGAGGTGACGGGACCAGCATGATCCATAAAAATGAATGGTCCTACCATGCGTCTCATTCGAAATGGAAGAATTCGTTTTACATCCATTCCAGGACCAATAGAAGCTTTGCGCGATTCGATGACAATGTCGATCATTTGATGTTCAGTTGAATTGATTGCTTACCGTCTGAAGAATGGAATCGATGAAAATAATCCAATTTGTAATGTATGATTATTCTCAACCCTGTTTCGCGGCATTACGCCCGAGTTGTCGAGGCCACGAAGCAGAACCCGTTGATTCAAATAACCGACTTCCAGTTTCAAGTCGGATGAAAGCGTGAAGCCAAGGGCAACGTAAAGACGGTTTTGGTCGAACAGGTTGTATCCCACTTCTTCTCCGAAGTTAACAAAGATCTCATCATAAACAGCAAGGAACATTGGCTTTTCAGACTGGGTAAGATTGAATGTGGCCTTCGCCATGTAGCGGAATCGATTTTCATAGCGGCCATCTTCGAACTTACCCGTTGAAGCATTGCCCAACAAACGTTGCTCCAGCCGATAGCGATGACTTAGTCGCACTTTCCCAAGCGCCTGACTTACCAGTAATTGTTGCCAGATGCGGTGCTCAGGAAAATCGTTTGGCACAGCGAAGTCTCCGTAGGGATGGGTTTGAATGAACGCATAACCCACTGTCCATCGTAAATTGTTTTTGGTATAGAAGTCCACTCCTGTCCGCACGAGAAGTTGTTGAGGATTTGAAACGAAATCATTTCTTCGAAGTTGGACTTCGGCATGCCATCCAAGCTTTTCTGAGAACTTGTGATTGCCGAAATACATAAACCAGCTGTTAAAATTTTCCGTGGTCACGCGGGCATTTGATTGCGCGAAACTGAACGAAGCACAGAAAAGCAATAGGACGACAACAGCACTTTTTTTCATTGCGGCATCTTTGGTGAGCGCGCAAAATTCAAAAAAACTAACCGTTGACCAAACCGTTCAGAAATTTCATCTCGTTTTTTTATGGGTGGGGTTCTGGCGAACAAGAGAGCACACAACGATTGTTGAAAAAAAACGTAAACTTGCTTTATGAAATCCACGCACCGGATTGGTTTACTGCTTGCCCTGATCTTTCTCGTCCCTGCGCTGTTCTTTTCCGTGTATGAAATGTCAGCCCTGAACAGTGATGAAAAAATGATCCAGGATATATACCAAAAGCAGTTGGATGCCATCTTGTTCTCCGTTAATCAATATTCCGATGACGTGATCGGCAGCTGGGTTGCGCGCGTGGAACCTCACCTCGAAAACACACTGCCTCCGGACTCGATTCCTCCAAAAATTTACGATCTGGTCAGCCTGAATGCTGCATTGAGTGGTGTGTTCATGATTGACACCGTAAAGGACTGGCCGGAGTTCAGGTTGTACTCCACCAGTATCAAGAATATTCCGTTACTGGAGACGTCTATCCGCCAGGCGCTGACCGATAGCGCAGCCGTGGTTTCACAACTCATCAGCTACCGTCAGAGCGGATTTCAAAAAATCTACAAACTTCCGATCGACCGAAGTGCAGCAGGCGGGAACTATTGTTTAATCTTCATCCATCAACGTGGCGAACAGGACTTCAAGGTTGCCGGATTGGTAATTGATCCTGAGTTGTTCATCGAGAACGTGGTAGGGCCGCGACTGCAAACTGTGGCGCGGGATCAATTTATCCTGTCCGCAGTGCGCAAAGAAGGTGATTCAATTGCCTACAGCACTTCAACGCCAGACACTACGAATCTCACTGCCGAAGCCCTTACAAAAGATTTCTGGATTTTTCCGGATTACTCGCTGGGCATTCGGACCAGCGGAACAACGTTGCAGCAACTTGTGCGAGAGCGAACGCAAGCCAATCTATTATTATTGGTCGGACTTGACGTAATCCTTATAATCGGTGTGGTCCTCGTTTTTAGAAACTTAAAACGGGAAGTTGACCTGGCCCAAAACAAGGCCGATTTCGTTTCCAATGTATCTCACGAAATCCGAACGCCACTGGCATTGATCAGCATGTTTGCCGAGACGCTGGAAATGGACCGCCTTCCATCGGAGGAAAAAAAGAAAGAGTATTATCGCATCATCAGCAAGGAGACGCAACGGCTTTCAGGGATTGTGAACAAGATTTTGAATTTCAGCCAGACGGAGGCGAATAAAAAACACTTTCACCTGGAATCATTACACATTGATACCGAAGTAGACGGTATTCTCTCGACTTATCAGTTCCATTTAAAGAACAAAGGTTTCGAATATACGTATTCACCTGCTGGGGATGTCTGGATCTATGCCGATCGCGAGGCACTCATTGAAATCATCATCAACCTCATCGACAATGCCATCAAGTACAGCGATGGGCAGAAGCGGATTGAAATCACGACCGGTGTCGAGGGCACGTTTGGCTACATCGCGCTGCGGGATTATGGTGTCGGCATAAGTAAAAAAGACCAAAAGCATATCTTCGATAAGTTCTATCGGGTGTCGAGCGGAAACCTGGCGAAGAGCCGTGGTACAGGGCTGGGGTTGTCGCTCGTTAAACAACTGATTGAAGCACAGGCTGGAAAAATAACGGTGCAAAGCGAACCGGGAAAAGGGTCAAGGTTCAAAGTGTACTTCCCTCTAAACAACAACTGAGTATGGCGCGCATTTTAATTATTGAAGATGAACCTGCAATGCAACTCGGACTGAAAGATAACCTTGAGTTCGAAAACTACCAGGTCGAAGTCGCAAGCGAAGGTGACACCGGTCTTCAGAAGATTAAATCGGGTGAGCATGACCTGATTTTACTCGATGTGATGCTGCCAAAAATATCAGGATTCGATATTTGCAAGGCCGCACGGGCTGCTGGTGTCAAGACTCCGATTATTTTACTGACCGCGCGTGGCGAAGAAATTGACAAGGTACTGGGCCTTGAACTCGGAGCGGATGACTACATCACGAAACCTTTCAGCGTTCGCGAGTTACTTGCACGCATTAAAGCCATGCTCAGGCGGAATCAAGGGAAGGCAGAGCCGGCCACCAATAACCTCATCCCTATTGGCCGTTTACAAATTGACTTTAAAGCCTTCCTTGCAAAAGAGGGAGAACAGGAAATCAAACTGTCGCACAAGGAATTCGAGCTTCTCGCCTACCTTCATGAAAACCGGAACAAGGTTGTGAGCCGGTACGACATACTCGAAAAAGTCTGGGGATACGAAGAACAAATTACTACCCGAACAGTCGATAACTTCATTGCACGCCTTCGTCAAAAAGTTGAGATGAACGGAGACCAGCCGAAAGTAATCCTTACCGTGCATGGCTCGGGATACAAAATGGTAATTGGCTAATCTCGAAAAGAAGATTAGTTTTTCGCGACTAGTTTTGCTCCAGCAAGGGAAAAACACCAATGATCAATGATCAAATAATAAATGGAGACGTGTACTTGTGATGCAGCGTCAACCCGTCCTATAACTTTGATAGAAGCACCAATTAAAAAATGATCAAATCACAAAAGTATCGGATAGTGGCGAGTGAGTTCTAGCCCTCGGAGCATTGATAAAGCACCAATCACCAATGACCAAATAACAAATAGAAACGTGTACTCGTGATGCAGCTTCAACCCGGCCGATACCTTTCATTGAAGCACCCATAAAAAAGATCAAATCATATTGGGGTGTAACGGCTTGGCTACCTTCCGTAACGAACGAGATCTTCAAGCTATCACAAAACCTTTTGGTATTTGATCATTGGTAATTGGAGTTTATCGAAGAGACAACTCTCTCCACGCAGATACCCGCCTCCGTACACTCCTGTGACAATTTGTTACAATTCCACACCAAGCTGTGACATCTCCCTTGCGGCTATGCCCGTTTTTTACAGTGTTATTCAGACACAAAACTTTAAAACCAAATAGTTATGAAAACGAAATTGATAATCGCAGCCGTTGCCATCGTTGGCTTCTTTAGTACACAAGTACAAGCTCAAATTGGTGACGAAGCCAAAGTAAAAATCCTGCCGTCAAAGGCTGGCATCCTGAAGGTTCACTATGCTATGGAGATTTCTGAACCCATCACTGTTAGATTCTTTAACCGCGAGGGCGTACTCGCTACCGATGTCATCTCTGGCCAGTACGACAAGGGGTTGATGAAACGCTATAACGTGAAGAACATCACATCCAAAGATTTTTGGGTAGAGGTCAGCTCTGCAAAAATGACTGTAACGCATCATGTAGTTCCGTCCAAGGATCAGCAGACGTTCGCTGCATACCTGGAGAAAACAACATACAACTACCCTGTAGTTGCATCGAATAACTAGTACGGTTAACTAGTTTGGGTCAGTTTGGAGGGGGTGAGTGGCTTAGAGCATTCACCTTTCTTCCAAACATTCTTATTTTTACATAAATTTCCTGACGTTGAAACGAGCCGCCACCATTCTGCTAATTTTTTCTCTCACGATCT
>DASWTM010000363.1:0-2564 GCA_036402115.1 Chryseosolibacter sp. | reverse complement strand
GAGGATGCACTGAAAGAATTTCCACACCACCTGGAGGAAGCAAAGAAGTTTCGCAACGATTCCCTGATTCAAGCCATTGAGTCAGCTGACCGAGCGCGTATGTTGGAATGGTATTCCAAACTCGCAAACACTGATGCGGGTATCGGGCAACGATGGAAGGAACCTCAGACCGATGTTTCGAAGTGGGATATGATGAATTTGCCGGGATATTGGGCCGATCAAAAACCTGGGAACGTGAATGGTGCAGTATGGTTTACCCGAATGTTCACGGTTCCAAAGGCACTTACAAACAAGCCGGTCAGGCTTGAGCTGGGACGCATTGTAGATCAGGATTCGGTTTTTTTGAACGGAAAATTTATCGGCACCACGGGTTATCAATATCCACCAAGGCGATATGATGTACCACCTGGTATTCTTGCGCTGGGTGAGAATCGGATTACCATTCGCGTTATCAGTCAATCCGGGCGGGGAGGGTTTGTTCCTGATAAGCCCTACTTCATTGCGGCCGGTAGCGACACCGTTGATCTGAAAGGCGAGTGGAAATATAAAGTGGGGACGACAATGAATCCCTTGCCTGGTCAGACGTTCATCCGATGGAAACCTTTGGGATTGTACAACGCGATGATCGCTCCTCTCGTACGATTCAAAATTGCAGGGGTGATCTGGTACCAGGGTGAATCTAACACGGGTGCCGCAGAAGAATACGAAAATCTTTTTCCTGCGTTAATAAAAGATTGGCGGAGTCAGTGGGGTGTAAACTTTCCATTTCTGTATGTGCAACTTGCGAACTTCATGGAGCCCCAGGAACAGCCTCTCGAAAGCAATTGGGCGCGCCTTCGGGAGTCCCAGCGTAAGGCCTTGCACGTACCAAACACCGGAATGGCTGTAGCCATTGATGCAGGAGAGTGGAATGATATTCATCCCCTTAACAAAAAAATCATTGGAGAACGCCTTGCCCGACATGCGCGCAAGATTGTCTATGGCGAGGAAAGGCTTACGGCAGCAAGCCCTGAGCCCGCTCAGGTGTCGTTCGAAGCTAACCGCGTAGTGATCCAATTAACTAATGCGCAGGGTGGGCTGCAGGTAAAAGGCAGTACGCTGAAACAGTTTGCAATCTCTGCCGATGGAAAGCAATTTGTCTGGGCAGCTGCCCGTATAGAAAATACGGCCGTTATTGTTTCGAATGAAGAAGTTTCCAATCCTGTAGCCGTTCGCTACGCCTGGGCTGATAATCCACAGTCCGCTAATCTCTATAATAAAGAGGGTCTTCCCGTCTCTCCTTTCACGGTCTTTAAGGGAAAATAAGACGCTTTTTTTCACAATGTAACCGATTGTATCATTGCCTTCCTAAAGGGCTCGAATTTGAGCGTTCATGACATCTAATTCCGCTCATTTGATGCCTAATATGCAATCGATAACTAAGATATAATCCCAATATTTTCGGTTTTTAAGCGTTTTTTTCCCGCACCGATAATTTTTATGGCAAAAATAATGCAACCGATTTAAAAAATTCTAAATTGAATTCGTTTGCGGAGTTTCCGCGACTTTGGGTTAGTTGTCTGTGCGTGCCCGGTGCACGCCAGGCAATACTCCGATTCAATCGAACCTTTAATTCAATCGATACCTTAAAACCAATCCGTGATTATGAAAAAAGTCTACCGAAGCTTACCCAAACTGGCTTCTGTCTTTTTGCTCCTGATCATCACCGCTTCGTCTGCGTTTGCGCAGCGTACGGTAACAGGAACAGTAAATGACAGTCAGGGCAATCCGATGCCAGGTGTGAACATCCTCAAGAAGGGCACCACAGTCGGGACGTCCACCGATGCGGACGGAAAGTTTTCCATCGAGGCCACTGCAGACGATGTTCTCGTATTTTCGTTCATCGGCTACACCTCGCAGGAACAAACCGTAGGAACACAAACCAATTTCACCCTGAACCTGCAGGAGGATGTCAAGGCACTCCAGGAGGTTGTAGTGGTCGGGTATGGAGAGATGCGCAGATCCGATCTCACTACAGCGCAAACTTCCATTTCATCAAAAGACATTGCGCGGACAGTTAACACTACAATCGAACAAGCTATTCAGGGAAGGGCTGCCGGGGTTTACGTTACACAGAACACCGGAGCTCCAGGGGGCGCGTTGTCCGTTAATATCCGCGGTATCAATTCTATCTCAGGAAGCAACGAACCGCTTTATGTGGTCGATGGTGTACAGATACCAGGATCGATCTCTCCTTCGGGCTCGAATCCACTGTCAGCGCTTAACCCTGCTGATATAGAAAGCATGGAAGTGTTACAAGGGCCTTCTGCTACTGCGATATATGGATCCCGCGGCACGAATGGTGTTGTGCTGATCACAACCAAACGCGGAAAATCCGGTGACGTAAAAATTTCCTATGGCTACTCGTACAGCCTTCAAACTGCACCGAAAGAATTGGACATCATGAATCTGAGAGAATATGCTCAGATGGAAAACGAGTACAAGGCGATCGCGGGAGGAACGGTGCGCGAAGATTTTCTTGACCCAAGCATTCTGGGCGAAGGCACCAACTGGCAAAACGAATT
>DASWTM010000362.1:0-2745 GCA_036402115.1 Chryseosolibacter sp. | reverse complement strand
CCTTCCGCCATTGCACGCCAGATGGCCACATCATTTTCATTTCTTGGATTTCGATCGCCACCCAACACCCAAATGATGTTGCGTCTGTTTTTGTATCGGTCGCCAATCCACTTCCCATAAACTTTTGCATTTGACGTGTTGAAGATTTCCGGACCAACACCCCATCGATCCTTAAAAACTTTATCGCCCCACGTTGGAAGCAGTGCGATGTAAAGTCCGAGTTCATTCGCTTTGTCGATGATGAAGTCTACGTGTTTAAAGTATGCTTCTCTCGGCTTTGTTGGATCGTTGTTTTCCAGTGGAACTTCATTGTATGGATTAGGCGTGCCGAGGCCGTCCAGTTCGGCCAGCGCAACGGCCTGGATAACAGTGAATTTTTTGTCGGCCCGATCCTTCAGGTATTTTTCAGCGTCCTCGCGATTGAGTCGGTGAAACAATTCCCAGGCAGTATCACCGAGCCAGAAGAATGGCTTGTTATCCTGCGTGACAAGAAATCTTTTGTTGTCGCTAACACGAAGTTGCGCAACGGAAGCGCAACAAATTGCCAACAATGGCAAAAGGGTCAAAAGTCGTTTCATAAAAGTAAGATAACGAGAATTTTTCGTTACCGCTATGGCCAGTAGACGGCAATAGCCAAATGCAGAGGGCATGATTTTGAAGCATGGAAGAAAAACTAACGACAACTATATGCAAACACAATCAGCGTCAGTTTTAACTGGCTACAGTGAACGCGAGAAGGGTGCGTACCTCGCAGCATTGGCATCTTTGTCAACGGCAGACAGACAGGCATCGCAAGAAGAGCTTGATCATTTGCGTGAAGTGGCTCATGCGGCAGGGTTATCACCGCAGCAGGAGAAATTTATCTTGAATTCTGCAACAGATATTTCAGGGGAGGAATTGAAAAAATGTCTTGACGTGTTGAAGACAAGTCAACTACGATATTCACTCATCACCGATTTGATTGCACTGGCAAAGGCGGATGAGAGTTACACGGAAGATGAAAAGGAAAACATTGAGAAGATAGCGAAGTACCTGGGTGTGAACAACACTCAGGTTGATGTGCTGGACGAATTCGTCAGCAAGGCTGCGGAGAAAGATCCGTCACCCGAACAGGCACAATCGTCTGGCTTTCTTGACTCGCTTGGAATGCGCGATAAGCTCTCAAAAGCAGGTCTTAACTTCGGTGGAGGAGGCGGAGGAGGATTGATGGGCATGCTCGGTCCGATGCTCCTCGGTGGAATTGCAGCAAAGGCACTTGGTGGCAGACGTAGAACCGGAGGGGGAATGCTTGGTGGCGGTGGTCTCGGTGGAGGACTGCTTGGCGGTGCTCTTGGAGGAATGCTCGGTGGTGGCATGGGTGGCCTTGGCGGGGGTCTTGGATCGATCCTAGGAGGCATGAACCGCAGCCGCTCGAGTCGAGGTATGGGCGGACTGTTGGGGAGAATTCTTTAGCGCCTAGTATTATCATGAAAACCGCTTTTTCGAAACTGATGAGGCGGTTTTCCTATGTTATTTTAAGCAACATTTTTTCTAAAATGTTTGCGAAGATGCATTCTTAAACTATTTTTGCACCTCCTTAATTGACAGGGAAAGGCCTCCTTAGCTCAGCTGGTAGAGCAACTGACTTGTAATCAGTAGGTCGCTGGTTCGATTCCGGCAGGGGGCTCGATAAAAGCTGAGGGTGTTTCTCTCAGCTTTTTTTATTTATATGGTTGTCTACATTCTGTATTCAGCCACCATTGATGCGTTTTATGTTGGTCAAACGGAGCTGCTTTCAAGTCGGCTTGACCAGCATCTTAATCACTTGTTTGCGCAAAGTTTTACAAAACGAGCCACAGATTGGACGGTGTTCTTAACGATTGACTGTGTGTCGAGAGTTCAAGCAGTCAATATTGAAAATCATATCAAGAAGATGAAGTCGCGCGTTTATCTGCAGAACTTGAAACGCTACCCTGAATTGGTTTTGAAATTAAAGGACCGTTATCAGTAGGTCGCTGTCCCGATAGCTATCGGGACGATTCCGGCAGGGGGCTCGATAAAAGGCAGGCGCAGGGCTGCCTTTTTCATTTTTACTTGGATTGCCTTAGATGTTGGCTTATCTGCTCAATCTTATCCGTTCCCAAAATATCCACATCAAGCTTCCGAAATAATTCCCAGCAGTTCTGCACATCCGGTGCACCCCAAAAGCGAATCTTTTTTCCATTGCTATGCACATCTGCGATGACGGCTTCAAGTTGCTCAAGATCGGCTTCCGGTATTTCTCCTTGTCCATTCCACGATGAATAGTTGCGAAAGTTGTCACTGATAAAGCTGATACGCTCGAGGTGTTTGGCCGAATACTCTTTGTATGGTCGACCATCGAAGGTGATGAACATTGGATAATTTCTCCACTGTGCAGTATCGGGAACATTTCCGCTGATCGCAACGATAAGGGTATTGGTTGTTGTTAACTGCGGATATTTTTTAAGATGTTGAACGATGGCGTTGAGTGTGGGAACTCCTTCGGTTTTTAAGTCGATCATGAGCGTCATCTTTTCGCTTGCATCAGCAAAAAGCGACCCTTCATTCTCATGGAGCTTGCTTTTAATTTTGTCGAGGTACAAGCTCTCGAGTGTTCTGTCGGGTTTGATTTCTGCAGCGGTGTGTGCCACCATCAACTTGTCGCCACGAAGAAAAACGTCAGCTTCAACGTATCCGATGTTCAACTGGTAGGCTGATTCGAATGGATTTTTTTGCAGGTAGTCG
>DASWTM010000361.1:0-9053 GCA_036402115.1 Chryseosolibacter sp. | reverse complement strand
GTGATTGTCTGTGCGAAGATTTCTGCAGAGAGCGCTGTTGCCACTAGCAGGCTCAGCGAATATATTTTTAGAGTTCTCATAGATTTTCAGCTTTAGGATCGATGATGAGGATAGTACGATTCTCGGGAACGAGGTACTCCTGAACAGTTTTCTTAATCACATCAGGAGTAATTTTTCTGAACTGTTCTTCAATGGTGTTGATTCGCTTTGGATCGTCATCGAATAAGGCGAAGCACGCCAGCAGGTCCGCGCGACCTACTCCAAAGAATCCGCCCACATTATCGTACAAGCTCGAACGAACTTTCACCACCGACATGTCGATCTCCTCCTGCGTTACATTTTCAAGTTCTTTGATGGCGAGGTTCAGTTCATTGACTACCGAGTCAGGAGAAACATTGGCATCGTGAATCAGGTCGGTCATCCACAACATCGGACCATTGTAGTTGAACATGTTGCCGAGATAATTGATGCCTCCGCTGACGTTCGCGGTGTATCCCTTCTTCTGAACAAGACGCTGATATAATTTGCTGTCGTTACCCTGCACCAGGAGCTGATCGATCAGACCCATTGCATAATACTCAGGTGTGTTTCGGTCCGGCATTTTGTATGCAACCGCTATCGCAGGTTTGTTCGCAAGCTTGTCTTCTTTTGTAAAGCGTTTTTCTTTTGTCTGTTTTGGTTCTGAAATGTCAGGTTGTTGTGGAAGCTCTACGCGTGGAATCGCCCCGAAATATTTTTGAATCCACTCTTTCGCTTCTTTCGGATCAAAATCTCCTACGATGGAAAGCGCTGCGTTGTTTGGTGAGTAATACGTGTTGAAGAAACTCTTCACGTCATCGAGGTTTGCTGAGTCAAGATCCGCCAGGTCGCCATAAAAGTTATGGGCATTGTACCAGTTCTCATTGGCGTATTGCGGCATGTCCAGCCAGGGAAATCCACCGTACGGTTGATTGAGCACATTCACTTTCACCTCGTTCTTCACCACGCCTTGTTGATTGGTGAGGTTAGCCTGATTCAAATCAAGTCCGGTCATGCGATCGGCCTCCGCCCACAAGAGCGGCTCGAGCATGTGCGAAGGAACGATCTCGAAGTAGTTTGTGAAGTCAAATCGCGTAGAGCCGTTGTTGATGCCTCCGTTGCGCTCAGTAAGTTTGTCGAATTCACCTTTCGGGAAATTTTTAGAACCCTGGAACATCATGTGTTCAAAGAGGTGGGCAAATCCGGTTCTATCTTTCGGTTCGATCCGGAAACCAATGTTGTAATACACAGCCACGACCACCGTTGGTGCGGTGTGATCTTCCGACAGAATAACGCGCAAGCCATTATCAAGCTTGTAATATTCGACCGGAACGCTAAACGAATTTTCATCGGCCTTCTGCTCCTGGTTCAGCCCCGAGCACGATGCCAGCCCAATCGCCAGCAAGAGCATGAGCGACCGGTAAAGTAGGGTGTTTTGTTTCATATAGGGTTAGAGTATTCGTAGGGAAAGATAGTTTTCGAAAGTCTCAGTTGCTCTATTTTTTTTATGATCGGGGGATCAAATGCAAAAAATCCACACCGCGGAGCGCACGGAGTAGGCACAGAGAAGCCACGGAGATCTAAGTTTATTTATGGTCGCGCTGTTTACATTAAAAAATCCTCCGCGTTTCCTCCGTGATTACTCAGTGTTCTCCGCGGTTCGGATTTAAAGCCTTTGCGGCTACGTAAGCAGTACTCCACGCAGCCTGGAAGTTGAACCCCCCGGTTTCGCCATCAATGTTGAGCACCTCGCCTGCGAAGAAAAGATTTTTCACCAGCCTACTTTCCATCCGCTCGACATCGATCTCTTTCAGATCTACCCCACCGCACGTGACGAACTCTTCTTTGAAGGTCGTCTTACCTTTTATTTTAAAGGGGCAGCGAATCAGAAACTCCATCAACCGGTTGAGATTTTTCTGCGCTACTTCCGCCCAGATCTTTTGCTCTTCGATTTGCGACAATTCGCACAGTCTCGTCCAGAGCCTTTGCGGAATTCCAAACTGTGGATTGGTGTAGACTTTTTGTTTTCCTTTCGTCTGCTTGAATTCAAGCAGTTGTTTTTGAATCTGGCTTTCCGTTGTTGGGCCTATCCAGCTTACGAGAGCGGTGAATTCATACTTTTGTTGATTAAGATATTCGGCAGCCCACGCTGAAAGCTTTATCACCGCGGGACCACTGAGTCCCCAGTGCGTGATAAGTACAGGGCCTTCTTGCAAAAGTTTTGTTCCTGCAATGCGCACTTCCGCATTCGGCACCGACAATCCCATCAGATCCTTAAAATTATTTTCCGAATCGTTAAAAGTAAAAAGTGAAGGAATAGGAGGAACGATCGTGTGACCTAGTTTAGAAATCCACTCATAAAATTGAATGCTCGGATTTCCTCCGGCAGCGATCAATAAGTTTGTGCAGGAATAGGTGGCCTGTGATGAAATGATTTCAAAGTCATCATCTCGCTTCGCTGCAGCGATCACCGCTTCGCCCATTTGAATTTTTACTTTGTGCGACAGCGCCTCGCGCATCAGACAGTCGATGATGGTTTGTGAATCATCGCTTACCGGAAACATTCGACCATCCTCTTCGATTTTAAGCTCGACTGCTTTTTGCGAAAACCATTCGATGGTATCAGCAGCATGGTGGAGTTTGAAGACTGCCTTTAAGGATTTTTCTCCGCGTGGATAGTGACGCGCCAGTTTGAACGGCTCAAGGCAGTCGTGCGTCACGTTGCAGCGACCACCCCCGGAGATCTTCACCTTCGCCAGCACTTTATTCGATTTTTCGAGAATCAAGATTTTGAAACCACGATTGAATTCCGCAGCACGAATAGCGCCATAGAATCCGGCAGCTCCTCCACCGACCACAATCAGATCAAATTTTTCTGGATTACTTTTTTCCACCCTACAAACTTAAGCGACTGAATGATGTTTCCCTATTCCAAATTTTCCGCATTCTTCCAGCACAACGCGCACCCTAACTTACCTTTTGTTTCTTCTTTTATTCCCCTCCCAATGACTTATGACTAGTGACCAGTGACTTCTCCCCGTTTATTCCATGACTATTTTCCAGTTTCTTTTGCTTTTTCCTCCTAATGACTAATGACCAGTGACTATTCCCTATATTTGCGCCCACAAATGGAGCTTCTGGAAAATTATTGGATATACGCGCTTGGTTTCTTTGCGCAAAGCCTTTTCGGAACACGGCTCATCGCGCAGCTCGTCTTGTCTGAAAAAAAGGGGAAGGTTGTTTCGCCCGCCATTTACTGGCAGCTCGGTGTAATGGGTTCCTTTTTGTTTTTGATTTATGGGATCATTCGAAACGACCTTGTCATCATTTTCGGTCAGTCACTTTCATATTTCATATACATCAGGAATCTTCAGCTGAAAAATCTTTGGTTAGTCATTCCTGCTCCTGTTCGAATTCTGTTATGGATGATGCCGGTATTCGCGTTGGGGTGGATTGTTTTTGAAACTGATAAGTTGAACGGAATTTTTGCTCAAAGCAATCTTACAGATCCAATCATAGCGATCGGGGCTATCGGACAATTGCTGCTTAATTTCAGATATGTGTACCAATGGATCTATTCGGAAAAGAAAAACGAGTCGATTCTTCCCGTTGGTTTTTGGGTTATCAGCGCTGCAGCTTCGGCAATGGTGATCGGCTATAGTTGGTTTAGAAACGATCCGGTGTTGTTGGTTTCTCAGGGGATGGCGATCTTCGTTTATCTACGCAACATCTATCTACATTTGCGCCAGATTAAAGCCGCGCCTTCGCTATAAATTTTGTTTCTTTCGTGAAGCAATTGTTTTCATGGATCAGCAGACGATCGATAAAGTCCTTTCACAGGAAGTACAGCAATACATTCGCGATCATGAGAATGATGACGTGAAAGCACTCGTGCTCAAGCACAAGCTGATTCTTGACATTCCAGCTTCCGTAATTGCCGACCAAATTTCCGGAAGACAAAAAGCAAAAGAAAAGATCCCTGCATTTTATGACTCCTCGGTAATCTATCCTCCCGGCATTAACCTGGAACAGTCATCATCGGAACATACCGCCACGTTCAAGGCAAAGATTTTAATGCGTGCGCTTACGGCATGCAAAAGGTTGATCGATCTGACCGGTGGATTTGGCGTGGATAGTTTCTTTTTAAGTAAGGTTTTTAAGTCGGTTCAATACGTAGAACCGAATCAAGGTTTGTCAGAGATCGTAAAGCGGAATCACACTTCGCTCGGGGCTTTTAATATTGCACATCACAATTCAACTGCTGAAAATTTTCTTGCCGAAGAAGATTACGCTAGCGCCATCTATATCGATCCGTCCCGGAGAAGTGAAACCAAAAAAGTTTTTGCTTTCGCGGACTGCGAACCCAACATCACAGTACTGCAAGATCTGATTTTCAAATACACGGATTTCCTTCTCGTGAAAGCATCTCCCATGCTCGACATCAAGCAGGGCATGAGTGAACTGAATTTTGTCCAACAGGTTTTCGTGGTATCTGTTGATGATGAAGTCAAGGAACTACTTTTTCTCTGCCGGAAAGATTTTGCTGGTGAGGCGTTAATCAATGCAATCAACCTCGTGAAGGACACATCAGAGTCTTTTGTATTCAAATTTTCTGAAGAGGTTTCCGCCACCTCACAATTTTCAGATCCGAAAAATTATCTCTACGAACCCTTCAGTTCAATCCTAAAGGCCGGAGCATTCAAATCCATCGCGAACGAATATCGTCTCGAAAAAATCCAGGTGAACACCCACCTGTATACATCCACCGATCTCATTCACAATTTTCCCGGAAGGATATTCAAAGTGTTGTCGGAAGTGAAGCCTGACAAAAAAGAAGTCTTAAAATTTTTCCCGGACTCAAAGGCGAATGTGATTACACGAAATTATCCGCTCTCCGTTGATGAGCTAAAAAAGAAAACCGGTCTGAAAGATGGCGGAGATAAATACCTGCTGGCATTTTCCGGGCAGACAAAAAAGTTTGTGTTGGCAGCGGAGCGGATTAAGTAGGTCACCTCACCCTTGATCCCTCTCCTAAAGGAGAGGGAAATGCCCAGAACATCGTAAGGAGCAATGACCTCGCGGTCCGGCAAGGGACTCCCAGTTTCTAACACCGGCATACAACAGACGCCCTTGTCGACTGCGCTCTCGATATAAAATGCACACGAACTTCGACACGATAGATGAAACGAGCAGCTCATGGCGGTCGATGGCAAGAGATAAGACTCCTCACCAAACAGATAACGCCCTAACAATATCTGACGATCAATTGCCTTTTCGCGCCAAATTGGTTCACCATATTCCAAAAAACTTGAACGTGGCGCGATGCTACCTATTTATGGTCTGTTGCTACAAATAGGAAATCCCTAACGGGAACGAAACGACAATTGCATGGGCTACCCGCTCACCCTCGGCTTCACCTTAACACCTTAACACTTTAACACACAAACACCTTCACACATCTCCTACAACGCAGCGATAATCTTCGCTACATCCGTCTGACCTTCGAACGATTGCTTGAGCTTTTTATCGTTATAGATATAGATCGATGGGGCTGGAATCGGTCCGAAGTTGTTGAGCACATTTTCCGCTGCTGTGTTTCCGAACATAATGTTCTCCTTGCCCTTCAATTTGTAAGTGATGGCGAACCTTTCGATTTCCGGCATAGTGGCGGCTGACACGAAATACATTTTGTAATTCTTGAACGCATCGAGTTGCTTGGCAATATCCTCGGCTTCATGCTGGCAATGATCACAATCCGGTTGAAACAACACGAGAATATTTTTCCCTGTGAAGTCTTTCACGTTCACGACAGTTCCATCCGTGAGCGTAATCGGAATGAACGGCAACTCGCTTTGCGTGTCCGCGGCTTCAACCGCTTCACCGCTTCTCGCGGCTTCCTTCTTTTTTACATTACAACCCGCAGACACGACTGCGCAGAGCACTATCAATCCGATTATTTTATTCATTGTATCATTAAGTTCATTCCAAAATAGAGTGCGAGACAAACTAGGGCAACGGTTCCGTACACTTTAATCACTTTTCTTCGGTTCTGCACATCTTCCCACCAAAGCATCGCCCACGGCTTGAATAAACCAATCACTAAAAAAATGAATGCCGTGAAACTCACGTAGAGGAAAAGCTGTTGTAGAAACTCCATGCCGGTACTGTCGGCATCAAAATTATAGATTTTTCTGACGTGTTTGCTTTGGATGGGAATCCGTTATATTTGCGGCCCCCAAGCGCACGAACTGGATAAAAAGAGACTAGTTGAAGGCGAATGACTTTTTAAGTATTTATCGCGCGGATGGTTTGATGAAGACCGTTGCCGCAGGGATAAAAGCGCCTCAGCAGAAAAATATTCGCATTAAAGGTCTCAACGGCAGCCTTGATGCCATCATCGTAGCTGCCAGCTTCAAACTTCACCCGCAGGATTACCTGATTGTTGTCCAGGATCGCGAGGAAGCAGGTTATTTTCAAAACGATCTTCAGAATCTTCTCGACCGCGAAGTGTTAATCTTCCCGATGTCGTACAAACGACCATACGAGTTCATCGAGATAGAGAATGCCAACATCCTCATGCGGGCGGAAGTCCTCAACCTGCTGGCGAACAAGACGCGCCCCGAAATCATTGTAACTTATCCGGAAGCCCTGAGTGAAAAAGTAATCAATAAGCGTTCGCTCGCGTCCAATACATTCACCGTTGCGGTCAAGGAAAAACTTGACATCGCTTTTCTCGAAGAGTTCATGCATAACTATGATTTCGAGAAAACGGATTTTGTTTACGAAGCCGGGCAGTTCGCTGTTCGCGGAGGTATTGTTGATATTTTTTCGTTCGCCAATGAGTTGCCTTATCGTATCGAATTATTCGGAGATGAGGTCGACAGCATTCGCTCGTTCGAGCCGGGCTCGCAGTTATCGGTTGGGCAACACGATTCCATCAGCATCATTCCAAACGTGCAGACAAAACTCGTTCAGGAAGAACGCCAGTCTCTGCTGGAATTTATCTCGCCACAAACGAGACTTTGGTTTAAAGATTTTCAATACGCCACCGACATCATCCAGAAGAGTTTCGATAAGGCTGAACAGTCTTTCGAAAAAATTCTGAAAGAGAGCGGTCACACCCAGGTGATCGGAAAACCGGAACAACTATTCGAACAAGGTTATACGTTTTCAACGCAAGCAGAAAATTTTACTTGCGTGGAATTCGGGAGCCGTTTCTTTTTAAAAGATGCTCAATCGTTCGACTGGCAGTCTTCCGCTCAGCCATCGTTCAATAAAAATTTTGAGTTGCTTGCGGCAAACCTGAGTGAGCATCAGGATAAGGGAATGAGTTGTTTCATCGCGGCCGACATGCCGAAGCAACTCGATCGCCTAAAGGGAATTTTTGAGGAGATCAATAATAACATTCACTTTCAACCGCTCGAGTTCGCCCTCCGCCACGGGTATGTTGATCCGGTGTTGAAGATCGTTTGTTATACGGATCATCAGATTTTCGAGCGCTTCCATCGTTACCGCGCGAAAGAACGTTTCTCCAAAACGAAAGCATTAACACTTCGCGAACTTCAAACGTTACAACCCGGAGATTTCGTAACGCACATCGATTACGGTGTCGGAAAGTTTGCCGGACTCGAGAAGAAAGAAGTGAATGGTCACGAGCAGGAAGCGATCCGACTCGTTTTCCGCGATGACGATTTGCTTTACGTCAGCATTCACTCGTTACATAAGATCTCGAAGTATTCTGGTAAGGATGGATCTCCTCCGGTAATTAATAAACTGGGTTCTTCCGAATGGGATACGAAAAAGGCGAAAGCCAAGAAGCGTGTCAAAGACATTGCGAAAGAACTCATCGAGCTTTACGCGAAACGAAAGACAGCTCCCGGGTTTCAATTTTCACCCGATGGATTTTTACAAGCGGAGCTCGAGTCGTCTTTCCTTTACGAAGACACCCCTGATCAGGCGAAAGCCACCGAAGATGTCAAGCGCGACATGGAGCAACCTCACCCGATGGATAGGCTTGTCTGTGGAGATGTTGGTTTCGGAAAAACGGAAGTTGCCATTCGCGCAACATTCAAGGCCGCGACAGAAGGGAAACAAGTTGCTGTTCTCGTGCCGACCACGATTCTCGCGATGCAACATTATCGCACGTTCAAAGAGCGGTTGTCGAATTTCCCAGTGAAGATTGAATATGTATCCCGTTTCAAAACGGATAAAGAAATAAAAGATATTCTCGCTGATGTAAAGGAAGGAAAAGTCAATGTTCTCATTGGCACCCATCGCATCGTCAGCAAGGATGTAGAGTTCAAGAACCTCGGCTTACTGGTCATCGATGAAGAACAGAAGTTCGGAGTGAAAGTGAAGGATCGGTTAAAGGAATTGAAAGTGAATGTCGATGTTCTCACGTTGACGGCAACGCCAATTCCACGAACACTTCATTTTTCGCTGATGGGAGCGAGGGATCTCAGCATTATTTCAACACCTCCTCCGAATCGTCAACCGGTAACAACGGAACTTCATACCTTCGATGAGGCGATCATTCGCGATGCTGTGAGTTATGAATTGAGACGGGGCGGCCAGGTGTTCTTCGTGCATAATCGCGTTAGTGATATCGAGTCGCTCGGCAACATGGTCTACAAACTCGTTCCCGATGCGCGAATCGGAATTGCCCATGGCCAGATGGACGGAGATAAACTGGAAAAAGTGATGTTGAAGTTCATCGATGGTGAATACGATGTTCTCGTTTCAACGAACATCATCGAATCCGGACTTGACATTCCAAATGCGAATACGATCATCATCAACTCGGCCCATATGTTCGGTCTTTCCGATCTCCACCAGATGCGCGGAAGGGTAGGTCGCTCGAACAAAAAAGCATTCTGTTATTTACTGACACCACCGGCATCGTTGCTGACATCCGATTCGCGTAAGCGTCTTGCCGCCCTCGAAGAATTCTCTGAGTTAGGAGACGGATTCAAAGTTGCCATGCGCGACCTCGACATTCGCGGTGCCGGAAATTTATTGGGTGCCGAGCAAACGGG
>DASWTM010000360.1:0-24824 GCA_036402115.1 Chryseosolibacter sp. | reverse complement strand
CGAGCAATTTGAAATCGAAAAGCAGCCGGATGGTGACACGAAGGTGCAGGTTTTCAAGATTACAAAAGAAGGTGAGCGCGGCAAAAAGCTCTATGACCGGACCTTCAAAAGTGATGAAACAAGGGAGGTCAGATTGTATGGGCTTGGCGGTGAGGATGCATTTGTGGTCAAGGGTGGAAAGTCAGATGTAAGAGTGCGGGTGATTGGTGGCGATGGAAATGATTCGGTCGGAGTGGAAGCCAACGCATCTACGCGGAAAATCATGTACTACGATCATGCATCTGATAAGCTGCTGACGAAAGGTGTCAGGGATAAGACATCACGAGATCCCGCTGTAAATGTCTATGATCGAAAAGCGTTTCAATATAACCGGGTTGCCCCATTGATCATTGGAAACTACAACCCCGATGACGGTTTGTTTATCGGTGGCGGATTGCTGGCCATGACACATGGTTTCCGTAAAAATCCGTTTAAGCAACGACACATATTGACCGGCAGTGTGGCTCCTCGAACGGAGTCATTCAACTTTCTTTATCGAGGCACTTTTGCCGATGTTGTGGGCAAATGGGATTTTGATCTCGCTGCAGACGTGAAGTCACCAAACTTCGTCAATAACTTTTTCGGATGGGGAAATGAATCGGTGTTTGATTCGGAAATCGATGAGAATGACGCGTTGGACCTTGATGAAGCGATCGACTATTATCGCTATCGGTTTGAAGAATTGAGACTGGAGCCATCCCTGATTCGAAACTTTGGCAGAAACAGTTTTATCAAGATTGGCCCGGCTCTTCAGCGGATTGAAATGGAAGAGCCTGATGACGATGACGAAGCACGTTTCATTACAGATTATGCTTCAACACTTCCGACTGATCTGTTTAATGAATACCGTTCCTATGTTGGTGCGAACTGGCAGGTAATGCTGGATACACGCAACAACAGGAATTTTGCAAGACGAGGAATTGCACTTTCCGTGGAAGGAAGAAATATGAATGGGTTGAACAAGGCGAGAGCAGACTTCTCATCCTATGAAGGTTCCCTTAGCATTATTCATTCGTTCCGCTCGGCCGGAAGACTTGTCTTTGCAGTTCGCGCAGGTGGCGGAATCAATACTGGCAACTACGAGTTTTATCAGGCGCAGATTCTAAGCGGTAGAACAGAGTTGCGCGGGTTTCGGAAAACAAGATTTTATGGTGACCGGAAGTTCTTTTCGAATTTTGAACTGCGCTTACGGCTGAAAAATTTCAAATCATATTTGTTCCCTGCCAGCTTTGGTGTACTGGCGTTTCATGACCTTGGACGCGTTTGGTACGAAGATGAAAGTGGCACCGATCCCTCTGCAGCTTCCGGCAAGTCGATTGTCTGGCACAAGGGTTTTGGTGGTGGACTTTGGTTCACTCCCTTCAACCTCACTGTGCTGTCGGCTGAGGTTGGGCACTCGAAAGAAGGAACGCTGGCCTATGTTCGCCTGGGATTTTTGTTCTAAGTTTCCTGGCCTATGATTCGTTCTTCAAATTCGTCCGAGTATTTGCCAGCGCAAATATTTTTATTGTTCAGGGCAGCGAACTCGCGCGTGAAGGCGGCTCCGAAATAAAGAATAAACGATGAGTAAAAGATGAAGAGGAGCAGCAGCGCAAAGGAAGCTGATGCTCCGAAGATCGTTTCAAACCGCGAATGAATCAAGATCCTTCCCAGTAGAAGTTTGCCGCACGAAAACAAAATTCCTGTCAATAATCCCCCGTTGAATGCTGTGTCCCACGAGAGTGTAGCTTCGGGCAGGTACTTAAACAAAACAGTAAACCACACCGTAACCATTACGACCGAGAAAAGCCCGTTGAGGATCCTAATTATTGAGAGCGCGAAAGTCGGAAGATTTGCCTGGAAGAAATCCATGGACATTGAAAGCGCGGTGTCAATGAGTAAACTGATCAAAAGCAAAAATCCACTAAACAACAACAGACCGATTTGCGTGCCGCGTTCTCTTGAAAAGTGTCTAAGCTTAAGCTGCGGTTTCGTCCTGAGAAACCATATTCGCTGGATCGCATGTTTTACCACTCCCAGCAACGTGGTCGATACGAATAAGAAAAAGACCAGGCCGAAAATAGTTGCGAGCCAATTGGTTTCAAGTGACCTGAAGTTATTAACGATCGTCTCGATTGTTTTAGCAGTTTCGACTCCCAGGGTTGATCCAATCGTGCGGAAGACCTGCTGGCTAATCCGTTCAGAGCGGAAGTACAATCCAAAAATATATACGAGGATCAGGACAATGGGGGAAAGCGAAAAAGTTGCGAAAAAAGCAGTGGAGGCCGATAGAATAAGGGGGTCTTTTCTCTTTAGCAGAGAGAATGCGCGCCTCAATCCAACAGCAATATTCTTAAATCCATGAATCATGAAAAAACCATCTTTAAAAAATGATACCTTAGTGAATCAATGGTGAAAACTTTTTTAGAACGGAGTAGGTTATTGCATACTGATAACTAAGCACTAGCGTTAATTAAAAGATGAAATACTCGATTCAAACTCCCCTCAACAATAGCTGGTTATTGCTTCTAATACTGCCGCTATTCCTTTTTTCATGTAAAGAAGATGATCCTGCACCGGTAGTTGTCGAACCGACCTCGAAAATAAACGATTGGATTTTTGAGGAAATGGACTTCTGGTACTATTGGAACACGTCTATACCCAGCGCCACCGATAAGAGCCTTGCCCCCGATGCTTATTTTCAATCGCTGTTGAATTCTGAAGACCGCTTCTCCTGGATTCAGGAGAATTATCAGGAGCTTGTTAATTCGCTACAAGGCATCACGAAGGAATCCGGATTTGAGTATGTTTTATACAAGGCAGGGGAAAGCAGCAATAATGTCATCGCACAGATTCTATATACAAAACCTAATTCTCCAGCAACTGCTGCAGGGCTCAAACGTGGTGACGTGATTACGCACGTCAATGGTCAGCTGATGACGACTGAGAACTACCGGACGTTACTGGGAGAGTTGAAGAAAAGCTATAGTATTACCTACGAACCAATTCGTGTTGGCGAGCGTGCGTTTGATGCTGCGAAAAGCGTTTCGATCGATCCGGTCGAATACAGCGAGAACCCTAATTATTATAGTAGCATCATCGACCTCGATGGCAGGAAGGTTGGTTATTATGTGTACAACTTCTTTTCGAATGGTGTGAATGGAAGCAATACGTATGATGTTGAGATGCAGAAGACATTCGCGGATTTTAAGGCAAACGGAATTACCGATCTTGTTCTGGACTTGCGGTTCAACAGTGGTGGATCTGAGTCGGCTGCGCAAAGCCTCGCGAGTTTTATTGGCAAAGGCATCGATCCAGGCACAACTTTTGCGAAACGTTTGTATAACGCGAAGGTCGAGAAGGAGATCCTGGCTGATCCGAAGCTTGGTCAGTCGTTCTTGTCAACAAAATTTTTGAACAAGGCTGAAAATATTGGCGCTCAGTTGACAGGTGGGAGAGTGTATGTCCTCACCAGCTCGAGAACGGCTTCTGCGAGCGAACTAGTGATCAATGCACTGAAGCCCTTTATGGATGTTTTCCTCATTGGCGATGTGACTTACGGAAAAAATGTTGGGTCTATTTCCCTGAACGATGACGATGACCCGACCAACAAATGGGGATTGCAGCCGATTGTTGTAAAAATTTTTAACAGTGCTGGTCAATCGGATTACACGAACGGTTTTCAGCCGAATGTCCTCGATGAAGACAATGGTCTCCACCTGTACCCAATTGGTGACGAGCGTGAAGCCCTGCTCGCGCAGGCAATCGGGCAAATCACCGGTGCGGCTACAAATGGAAGAATACGCACAACGGAAGAAACGCGTGAATCAGTAGGCCACTCGTTGGATGAAAAGCGGAGAGGTTTCGAACTGGTGATCGACAAAAACATTCCCGATGTTTTGACAGCTCACTAAGAATCTCATTGGAAAGCTTAAAGACCTGAGCCCATCACTCGGGGCAGAAAGCTTAAAGATTACTGATGCCAAGACTTGCAGCGTGAAGCTTGCAACTTGCAGCCATTATGATCGAGTTGTCAATCGCTTAATATCAAGGCCATCCATCCCCGGTTGGCCTTTCTCGTTTTCGGGAATTTGGTTAGATTGAATACTATTCCATCGCTCTTTATCAAACCCATCGCTATGAAATCTCATTTGCTGATTTGGATGATGCTGTTTTCATATGCCGCATCTGCACAGGCTCCGCTAGGTATCTTCACCAACGCGTCCGATGTCGGAAATCCAAAGCTTAAGGGGAGTTCATCATACAACAAAATGGATCAGTCCTATCAGCTGAAGGGCGCAGGATACAATATCTGGTTTGCGCGGGATGAGTTTCACTACGCGTATCGAAAGATATCAGGAGATTTTATCCTCACTGCCGATTTTGAATTGGTCGGAAAAGGTACTGATCCGCATCGCAAGACAGGTTGGATGATTCGTCCTTCAACAGATGAAGCAGACATGCATGTAACAGGTACCGTACATGGTGACGGCCTGACGGTGATGCAGTGGCGTACTGCTAAAGGGCAGGAAATGCGCGACCCTGAAGATGAGATCTTTGCTCCAAAGAAGAAGTACTCAACGATCAGGATGGAACGTGCGGGCAAAGTGATTTCCATGCTCGCAGCGCATCCAGGGGAACCGTTGCAATTGATAGGAACATACACGCCTGAAAATCTTCCAGATGAAGTGTTGGTAGGCATTTTTGTGGGGTCTCACAATGCGGAAGTACTGGAAGAGGCCAGGGTCTGGAACGTCAGGATTGATAAACCGGTGTCAGACAATTACAATCCTTACCGTCAAGGTTTCATTGGGTCTCGGCTGGAAATACTTAGTCTGGTGGATGGAAAACGCAAAGTCATTCATGAACACACCGGAAGATTCGAAGCTCCCAACTGGATGCCGGATGGAAAGAAATTGCTTTACAATCAGGATGGCTTTCTTTGGACCATTCCTATTGAAGGCGGTACACCGGAAAAATTCAACACTGACTTTGCCAATCGCAACAATAATGATCACGGCATATCCTTCGATGGCAAGATGCTTGCGATTAGCCACCATCGCGATGGTTTGCCAGGAGGGGGATCAACTGTTTACGTGATGCCGTTGAAAGGCGGCCCACTGAAACAAATTACAGAGAAGACGCCTTCGTACTGGCACGGATGGTCTGCCGATGGTAAAGAAGTTTACTATGTTGCGCAGCGCGAGGGATCGCCTTCCTATGACATCTACAAGGCATCGGTTGCCGGTGGACCAGAGGCTAAGCTTACAAATAACGTAAACAGTCACGCAGATGGACCGGAAGCGTCTCCGGATGGCAAATACATCTATTACAACGCTAACCCTACCGGCACAATGCAGATCTGGAGGATGAAGCCGGATGGTACGGGGCAGGAGCAACTTACGTTCGATGAATACAACAACTGGTTTCCACACATCTCCCCGGATGGGAAATGGATGGTGATCATTTCATTTCCAACCACGATCAATCCGAACGATCATCCTTCATATAAACGCGTTATGCTGCGCTTGATGCCCTTAACCCAGCCCGGGGCACCACGTGTCATTGCGCATCTCTACGGAGGTCAGGGCACGATTAATGTGCCTTCCTGGTCACCCGATAGCAAGTATCTTGCGTTTGTGAGTAATTCGGAGTGAGACTTGCCAAGCCTCCAGGCGACAAAAAAGTCGCTCAGCTCGAAACGCGAGCACATGACAACATGAGCACATGAGCACATTTGCACTATCTTTACGGCCCACAACAAATTCAAACACTAAAAATAACCTATGAAAAACGCATTACCCATCGCACTGCTCGCTGGCGTTGTAGCATTTTCTTGTTCTCCTTCCAAGCAATCGGAAGAGACTGCCGCTGATACAACAGCTGTTGAAACTCCAAAAGCCCCGGTGACCTTAACCAAGAAGTGGGAAACTGATGCTGTGCTGACTACATGTGAATCTGTTCTTTACGACAAGGCAAACGATGTGCTCTACGTAGCCAACATTAACGGTGCTCCTGACGGAAAAGACGCAAATGGTTTTATTTCAAAAGTGGGCCTCGATGGCAAAGTGGCAGAAGCCCAGTGGGCGAAGGGAATGGATGCGCCTAAGGGAATGGGCATTGCCAATGGGAAACTGTATGTTACCGATATTGATCGCGTGCACGAAATTGATTTGAAATCGGGTAAGATCACAAAAACACATAAGCTGGCTGGTGCAAAGTTCTTAAACGATGTAACAACGGATGCAGCAGGCAAGGTCTATGTGAGCGACACCGGTGGCGGCAGTATTTCGTTAATTGAAAACGGTAAGGTTACGACCTGGATTGAAAACCTAAAGGGACCGAATGGACTATTTGCAGAAGGAAATGAGATCCTGACGGTACTGTGGGATGGCAAGACCCTGAACACCATCGATCCAACCAGTAAGCAACTGACGGTGAAAACAGACAGTATTGACAACGGTGATGGCATTGAGGCAATCGGCAATGGCGAGTATCTCGTGTCCAGCTGGAATGGTATGGTTCACCATATCGGCAGCGATTGGAAAAAGACCTTAGTGCTCGATACCCGTGCTGATTCCGTAAGCGCAGCGGATATTGAGTATATCCAGGAAAAAAATCTTTTATTGGTTCCTACGTTCTTCAAAAATAAAGTTGTTGCTTACGAGTTAAGTAAGTAGTGATATCTTTAGCTTCTGGAAAAGCCCGCATCAATGTGGGCTTTTTTGTTAGCAACAATGCAAATCCTTCCACACTCTTTCTCGCCCTGATCAACTTCTCGTGCATCTAGGGCTGCTTCCGGTTAAACATCCTCTGAGCGGAATAATTATTTCGCTTAAAGGTTAATACCCGATCAAAATACAATGGCTGGTGTGAAAAAGAATAAGAATGGTGTTAAAAACTCACTTGTCAATAACATCAATGCACGGAAGAAAAAAGGCAGGTCTCGTCCTAAAAAAAAGTCGACAGTAAGTGAGAAAGCCTATTCCGCCATGCAGAATAACTGGGATAGATCACCCGCGAGGAAAGGAAAAAAAACTGCAAAAAAAGCGGCTAAGAAAAAATCCGCCCCGAAGAAGACGAAAAAGAAGACGGCAAGACGGTCCCGGTAGCCACACTCCGCTCCGGGTATGATCTTGATACGATTTTCAGACTAGGCTAATTAAAATCCAACTATGAAAAGCAACGACAATTCAGTGAAAGATCTGGTCAGCCAGGAAGCGGTTGAAAAAATGAAAGAATTAGTTGAGCATACCAAAGTGTGCTTCTTCACAACGCACCTTGACAACACTCCGCTGCCTACTCGGCCAATGCATACGCAAGAGGTTGATGATGAGGGGACACTTTGGTTCTTTAGTGATGAGGAGAGTGAAAAGAACTTTGAAATTAAAGATGATTCACGCGTACAGCTGCTATATGCCAATCCCTCGAAAATGGAATTTCTTAGTATTTACGGTCATGCGATGGTTAGCCGTGACCGGAGTAAGATTGAACAGCTATGGAGTCCGATGGCTAAAGCGTGGTTTAAAGGCGGAAAGGATGATCCATCATTAAGTGTGATTCAAGTCATTCCGGATGAAGCGTATTACTGGGATACCAAACACAACAAAATGGTTTCGTTTCTGAAAATTCTGTCCTCCATTGGCAGCGATTCCAAATCGAAGGACGATGGTGTACAGGGAAGATTGAAAATGTAAGCAAACAAGGGTTATGTTGAAATGAAAAGCAGAGGTAGCGCTCTGCTTTTCTCATTTATGATAAAATAGGCACTAGATTTTAAGTCATTTCAATATTCTTCGTTTTATATGCAAGTGCTCCAGGTAGATTTTGAATCCGTTTTCGAGGCGTTGCCTGGCATGTACCTGCTTTTGAATAAAGATTCACCTTCATTTACCATTGCATCGATGTCGGCTGAATATTCTGCGAAGGTTTGCCTCCCGGTACAGCAGGCACGGGGCAAAAGCATATTTGACATTCAGCTGGAGTGTGAGTTCACCTGGGATCCATCGTTGAAGGAATCGTTGCAGACAGTTGTTGCAACGCGACTGCCACATTCGTACCATTTTACCTTGCGTCAGGATGATCATGCAAAGACATATCACGTTCAAAATTCTCCAGTGCAAACCCGGGAAGGAGAGGTGACCTTCATTATTCACAAAGTAAGCCCTGTTAATGACTGGACATTTAGTCTGCCCGAAAAGCAAACTTCGGTTTCCGCGTTTGCGATCGAATCCATCCTTGACCAGGCGCCCGTTGCTATGTGCATTTGTCTTGGCGAGAACCTTGTTATCGAAAAGGCAAACGCTAAGATGCTTGAGTTGTGGGGTAAGACCGAGAACATTAACGGGATGCCAATTCTTGAAGCCATCCCGGAATTGATCGATCAACCATTTCCTGCGTTGATGCGCAAAGTTTTTGATGAAGGAAGGGAATATGCCGGTACCGAAACAAAGGCCTACCTGAACCGAACCGGGACGATTGAAGAGTTTTATTTCAATTTTGTCTATTCTCCGATTTTTGACGAGAGTAACCGTGTCAAAGGAATCACGATGGTTGCCTCGGATGTAACCGGGCTTGTGGAGGCGAAGCTCAAGCTAGAGGAAAGCGAGAAACGTTACCGCGATCTGATTGATCACGCAACAGTTGCCACGGCCGTCTATACAGGCGCGGATATGATTATTTACCTGGCGAATGATGCGATGCTCCGCCTGTGGGGCAAAGACGAAAGGGTCATTGGACGGCCGTTGTCTGAGGTTGGCCCCGAGTTCATGAGCGCGTCTTTTCTATCTACCGTCCAAGACGTGTATAAGACAAATACAATCTATTATTCGCGGGAAGAGAAGGTCGAGTTATCGGACAATGGTACAATGCAGACCTATTATTTCAACGTGACGTGTAAGCCCCTCGTGGATACTCAAGGAAACATCTACGCCATATTGAATATGGCAATAGATGTGACCGACATTGTTAAAACAAAAATGGAAATTTTTGAGGCCGAGCAGCGATGGCGGCTCGCGCTGGAGTCTGCCGAACTTGGAACTTGGGACTATTATCCTGACACCAAAGTTTTCACATGTTCGTCCCGCACAAACGTTCTTTTTGGCGTGAGCCCTGAGGCTGAGGTGAATTTTGAAATCATGCTTGAGGCCATACACCCTGCCGACCGCGAGCGTGTTGCTGATACCATCAGAAGGTCGATGCATGTGGATGGTGGATCGACTTACAACATTGAGTACAGCATCATGGGAATAGCGGATAAAAAAGTCCGATGGCATCGCACTACCGGCCAGGCATTTTATAAAGAAAATGGCGAAGCGTATCGACTGACCGGAACAGTGCTTGATATCACGGATCGCAAGGAGATCGAAGCTGCGCTCGAGGAGCGTGTGAAGGAGCGAACGGCCGAACTTGTCGCATTAAATCAAGCGTTAGAACGATCTAATCACGAACTTGAACAATATGCATATGTAGCAAGCCATGATTTGCAAGAACCCCTTCGAAAAATTTTGGTATACGCTGACATGTTAAAAAATAATGTTGTGGTTCAACACACCCAAGGCTCAAATGTTGATCGCCTGGAAAAAATCATAACTTCAGCACAAAGAATGTCACATCTCATTCAGGATTTGCTGACCTTTTCTAAGGTCATTGGTAGTGAGACAACGTGTGAACCGGTAGATTTGAACGAGGTGGTGAAACGCGTAATCGAGGATTTCGAGCTAATGATCAAGGAGATAGATGCGAAGGTTGAAATTGGCACGTTGCCAACCGTTCGGGGATCGATCAAAGAGATTAATCAAGTATTTTATAACCTCATCAGCAATGCACTTAAATTCAGAAAGGCTGATCGACCCATTGCAATATCAATTCAAGCCCGCCCCTTGATGAAAGAAGCTATCGCATCTTTCAAAGGTCTTGATCACACCATGCCGTATGTCGACATTCACATTGCCGACAATGGTATAGGATTCGACACGCGGTACGGAAAGCAGATTTTCGAAATTTTCAGACGATTAAATACGCGTACAAAATTTGAGGGGACGGGTATAGGTCTTGCGATCTGCCGCAGGATTGTGATGAAACACAAAGGTCTCATTTACGCTGAATCCAATGAAGAGGAAGGCTCGATTTTCCACGTTGTCTTGCCAGCGTGGACGTTCACAAAGGATGACGTGCTTGTTTCCAATACGTAATGATCGTCTTTAGAACTTCTTTCAGTTCGTCATAACTTTGTCCCTTTGCAAAAAATCCTTCAATAGCAAGCGTATAGGCCTGTGCGATCTGCATTGGACTCGCGGTTGTTGTAAGAAAAACGAATGGGTAGCATTTCTTCCGCAGTGTTTCGTTCGCCTGGATATGCTTTTTCAGATCCAGGCCGTTCATAAGTGGCATATTAATGTCACTAATGATCAGGAACGGTTGCTCCGAAGCCGACTCCAGATATTTCAATGCCTGATCTCCGTCTGCAAAAAACTTCTGCTCGTTGGTCAGCTCCATTTTAGACAAGATGCGTTTGATCATCTCCTGGTCATCCGGATCGTCTTCAATTACAATAAGGGGGCCTTGTTGTGACATGTTAAATTTGCCCTAACATACTAGAAATATGTGGCACAACACAAAATGATTTTTACCTAGGTAAACCTACGTAGTGGAATCCATCACCAAATTTTATAGGACAATTTTCATTTTGGGCCGACAAACCAACTGTAATACCTTTGAGCGGCCGCATGCATCTCTGTCGCTTTCGTAAAAAGCAGAAATTATTTTCGGGTTCGGCAGCACTGTGTGAGGCAAAAGTTCGGATTCTCATTTTAAGACAGATGACGAAGACTGCTAGGCTTTTTTGGCTGGCAAACATACTTCTCACAAATGGCATGGATCATGGATAGGGATATTGATATGGAAAAGACTGTAGTTGCCATCTTTGAGGACGACCTTGTGAACCGCTACATTTACGAAAAAACGTTTCAGAAACGGGATGATATCATGCTGCTTTTGTTTGATAGTCTGGAGAAAGGCCTGGATAAACTAAAAGACTATCATCCTGATGTCGTTTTTATTGAAGCTCATTTTCATGGCAATTTTGGAGGCGTCTCCATCATTAAAAGTCTTCGCGCTATCACTACGGATAGGACAGTATTTATAGCAATGACTTCATTGCTCCAAAAAGGAGACCTGGAGCACCTTATGTCTGCAGGCTTTATGATGTGCCTGGAGAAACCAATAGCCTTCAATGAAGTTCTGAAGGCCAATGAGTAGTCAGGCTCCCGAAGTTCTAAAACTGACTTTGGATGCTTTAAGGAAGAGTTTTACCTTGCGAGCTTATTATCGTATGCACGTATGTTGTCTATCGGCACACCGCTTAAATCATCTGCAGTTAAAGTCATGCTCCTCGGCTCAGGTGAGTTGGGGAAAGAAGTTGTCATCGAGTTCCAGCGCTATGGAGTAGAGGTTATTGCCGTTGATCGCTATGACAACGCTCCAGCGATGCAGGTAGCTCATCGATCACACACGATCTCCATGTTAGACGGAAAAGCACTTCGCAGTGTCATTGAAACTGAGAAACCTCATTACATCATTCCAGAGGTAGAAGCCATTGCTACTGATACGCTGATTGAATTAGAGAAGGAAGGCTTTACCGTAATCCCATCAGCCAACGCCACGAAGCTGACCATGAATCGCGAAGGGATACGCACCCTGGCGGCAGACAAATTGAGATTAACAACTTCACCTTACAAATTTGCCGGAACAAAAGATGAGTTCGCGGCTGCCGTAAAGGCCATCGGCTTACCATGCGTTGTAAAACCGATTATGAGTTCGTCAGGCAAAGGCCAGAGTGTCGTGAAGTCATCTGCAGATATTGATCATGCGTGGCAATACGCACAAGAGGGAGGACGAAGTGGCGGTGGTAGAGTAATCATTGAAGGGTTCGTGGATTTCGATTACGAGATTACGCTACTCACCATTCGACATAAGGATGGCATATCCTTCTGTGAACCGATTGGCCATCGCCAGGAACATGGCGACTACCAGGAATCCTGGCAACCGCACCCAATGCATCCTGCCGCACTTAAGACTGCTCAGGACATTGCCGGCAAAGTTGTTGATGCGCTCGGAGGCCGCGGAATTTTTGGAGTAGAGTTCTTTGTGAAAGGAGAACAGGTTTACTTCAGCGAGTTATCACCACGTCCACACGATACGGGAATGGTCACGATGATCTCTCAGGATTTGTCCGAGTTTGCTCTCCACGTAAGAGCGATTTTAGGAATTCCGATCCCCAACATCAAACAGCACGGCCCCTCGGCTTCAAGCGTAATTCTTGTGAAAGCAGATTCTGACAACATCAGCTTCACTGGAATTGAATCTGCGCTTGCTGAGCCTGACACACAACTACGACTCTTTGGAAAACCAGACGTTCGCGGTGAGCGAAGAATGGGCGTATGCCTTGCCCGTGCTGCCACAATCGAAGCAGCTAGAGAGAAAGCAAACAAGGCGGCCGCGAAGATTACGCCTAAATCCGGCAAGGAGACTTAAAGGCAGCAATTCAGTAAACTCGTGCGTCCGATATGGCCTGCATTTTTATAGAAATGCAAAAACTCAGGGTTGGGTGAGGCTATGGATTTATCAACGCAAATTATCTGGTTATTTATTTTGGCTTTGCCGATTGCGTGTATCGCCTGGACGGTCACACATGAAGAAGTTTTTCGCGAGCCGAGGGAGTATTGTGTCAAGCGCAGCCAGGCAGGAAAGACAATTGCTACGCGCAAGTTCTTCTATCTGTTTACCTGCGAATATTGTTTCAGCCACTATGTTACCATTTTCATGCTGATCCTGACAGACTACAAGCTTCTGATGGATAACTGGGTCGGGTATTTGTTGGGAGGCTTTGCGCTGGTGTGGATTGCAAACGTTTACATGAGTATCTACAACTGGATACGAATCGATATCAAGAAAGAAAGAATCATCGCCAAGAAAGAAGAGCAGCAAATCGAGCGGTAGATTGTTTATCTTCGCGGCTTCATGAATAACCGCAAACACTACGCTGCCGCTATTACTGCCTTTGTTGTCTGGGGATTTTTTTCAATACCACTTCGGGCTTTAAAGGATTATTCAGCAGGGGAGATTCTCTATTTCAGGATTTTACTTTCATTGGTGTTGCTTGCTGTTTTAATCGTGAGTTTTAAGCGTAAGGAAATTCAGGAGAATCGCGTGAAACTCCAGGCGCTTGATTCAAAGTCGAAGCGAACAATCATAACCTTGTGTCTTGCGGGCGGCCTTTTACTAACTGTCAATTGGTTGACGTTTATCTACATTGTCAACAACGTCAACGTGAAGACGGCCTCTTTTTCGTACCTGATTTGCCCGGTGATAACGGCTGTGCTGGGTTATGTTCTGATCAAAGAGAAAATGACCACGCTTCAATGGATTGCCGTTGTCTTGTGCGCGTTTAGTTGCGTGTTGATCGGCATCAGTTCTGCGCTCGAACTCGGTTACAGCTTTCTTACCGCGTTCACGTACGCCCTGTACCTGATCACTCAGCGAAAAGTGCAAGGCTTCGATCGCCTGATCCTGCTGGGCATCCAGGTTTTGTTCGCCACGATTGTGCTTACCTTTTTCAGCGGATTGCTAGTGAATGAGGTACCGACTTCATTCCGCTTTTATGCCATTATCCTCAGCATTGCCACCTTCTTTACCGTGATTCCATTGTTCCTCAACTTGTTTGCGCTGAACAAGATCAACTCGGCCACAATCGGAATCCTGATGTACTTAAATCCGTTGATCAATTTCACGATCGCATTCATTGTGTTTAAAGAATCCATCAACTCCATCCAACTGGTGGGCTATGCGATAATAGCCGTAGCGTTAGTCGTGTTTAATTACCAGAATTTTGGCAAGCTGCGGAAGGCGGCAGTAGCCCAACGTTAGCACTTGTCCTGAGCCATCCCGCTCCAGCGGGATGAGCGAAGGACCCTCCATAAAAACAGCTTCGCACATTAGCTTGATACTATAGTTTAGTATTGGTGACTTCGTAGGGACACATCTTCCTACAGCAACTAAACCCGACCGCAGTCTAGCGCTGAGCTAAAGGACTGTTGCGCGCGAGGAGTAACGGCCAATTGCTACCGAGGCGCGAATGGACTTAATAAGTCACCAAAACTTTATGGGGATCCTTCGCGCATCCCGCAGACGCGGGATGGCTCAGGAAAGTCGGCACCTAGATTAGGCCACTAATGTAATCTCTTTCACATGCGCATGATTAAACTGCGCCTCTTCAGTCGAATTCTTCAATGCCGTAGTGGATGTCTGGCCACCGGTTATTACTTCCTGCACAGCATCAAAGTAACCCGTTCCGACAAATGCCTGGTGCTTCACAGCCTTGAAGCCGTATTCCTGCTGCAATGAAAATTCCTTTTGCTGGAGCGATGAATATCCTGCCATGCCGCGCTGGCGATACGCCATGGCAAGTTCAAACATGCTTGTGTTCAGAGCATGGAATCCCGCAAGGGTGATAAACTGGAATTTGTATCCCATCGAGGCAAGCTGTTCGCGGAAGTTGAGCATCTCTTTCTCGGATAATTTTGCTGCCCAGTTAAAGGATGGCGAGCAATTGTATGCGAGGAGCTTACCAGGATAATCCCTGTGAATTCCTCTGGCGAACTCGTATGCTTCGTTTAGGTCAGGATGTGATGTCTCGCACCATACAAGGTCTGCATAGGGAGCATACGCCAAACCTCTGCTAATAGCTTGGTCGATTCCATTCTTCACATGGTAGAATCCTTCATGGGTACGATTACCCTGGATAAACTTCCGGTCGCGTTCATCGATGTCGCTGGTCAGAAGGTTAGCGGCATCGGCATCGGTTCTGGCCACGATGAGGGTAGGTACGTCCATTACATCGGCTGCAAGACGCGCAGCAATTAGTTTGTCGACAGCTTCGCGTGTTGGTACCAAAACTTTTCCGCCCAGGTGGCCACACTTTTTCGCGGATGAAAGCTGATCTTCAAAGTGAACACCTGCTGCGCCAGCTTCGATCATCATTTTCATCAATTCAAAAGCGTTAAGGTTTCCACCGAAGCCTGCTTCTGCATCGGCAACGATCGGAGCGAGCCAGTGAACGTTTCCTTCACCGGTTTGTGTCTGAATCTGATCCGCGCGAAGCAAAGCATTGTTGATGCGCTTTACAACGGCAGGGACACTGTCTGCCGGGTAGAGACTCTGGTCGGGATACGTTTGTGCTGAGTGGTTTGCGTCTGCTGCCACTTGCCATCCGCTGAGATAGATTGCTTTTAGTCCCGCCTGCACTTGTTGCACTGCTTGATTCCCGGTCAACGCCCCGAGAGCTGTCACGCAATTTTCGGTGTGCAGAAGATTCCAAAGACGGTCTGCTCCGAGTCGTGCGATAGTGTAATCGATCTTGACGCTTCCTGCAAGTTTCATCACTTGTTCAGCTGTATAAGGTCTCTTTACACCTTTCCAACGACTGTCGTTGTTCCAGCTGTTATTCAATTGAAAGATTCGTTCCTGTTTGTTCATATGGTTGTATGGTAATTGTTGCAATGTTTATAGATGGAGATAAGCCCGTGAAGTAAGGAATGGCTCGAATGTCTGGCCAAGCACGAGTCGGTCAAGAATGAGTCTTGCTGTGGCAAGCATCAGCGTGTCCTGACCCGATTCTTTAAAATCTTTCCGGATCAAGCTGTATTCTTCTTCGCAAATCGATTGATATAGGGAAGAAGAGATGACGCGCCCGTCTTCGAGCTTTGATCGGTGATTGATCCATTGCCACAACTGAGCACGTGAGATCTCTGCTGTAGCAGCATCTTCCATCAGGTTGTAAAGTGCCGCAGCGCCTACACCGCGCAGCCACGATTCGATATATAAGAGTGCGACATTTACATTTGTGCGCAAACCTTTTTCGGTGATTTTTCCGCCTGCCGAAGCGATGTCGAGAAGTTTAGATGGATCAACTTGCAAGTCATCCCGCATCACATGTTTTTGATGTGGCTTGTTCCCCAGTGTACGGTCGAATATTTCTTTTGCCACCTCGACCAGTTTTGGATGAGCTACCCAGGTTCCATCGTAGCCTTGTGAAGCTTCACGTTCTTTGTCGGCCTTTACTTTTTCGTACGCTGCCTTATTGATCGCTTCATCTTTACTTGGAATGAATGCCGACATTCCGCCAATCGCATGCGCGCCACGTTTGTGACAAACCTTTACGAGCCACTCTGCATAGGCTTTCATAAATGGAACGTTCATCGTTACATTCGCGCGATCGGGCATGATGAATTCCTTATGTGATTTGAATTTCTTGATGATGCTGAAGATATAATCCCAGCGTCCTGCATTTAGTCCAGCCAGGTGCTTACGCAGCTCATAAATGATTTCCTCCATTTCAAAGGCTGCCGTGATCGTCTCGATGAGGACCGTAGCTTTGATAGTGCCTTCTTCAAGTCCGAGGATATGCTCGGTCGATGAGAACACGTTATCCCACAACCTCGCCTCCAGATGAGTTTCCATTTTCGGGAGGTAGAAGAATGGGCCTTTCTTCTGCTCGGCCAGTAGCCTCCCGTTGTGAAAGGCAAACAATCCGAAATCCACGAGTGATGCCGAGGCGGGTTTGCCATCGATGAGAATATGCGACTCTTCCAGGTGCCACCCGCGTGGTCGAACTTTCAATACAGCAACCTTGTCGGTCAGCTTATATGTTTTTCCTTCCGATGATGTGAACGAGATCTGCTGACGAACTGCATCCATAAGATTAAGCTGGCCATCGATTACATTTTGCCAGGTAGGAGAGGTTGAGTCTTCAAAGTCGGCCATGAACACTTTTGCACCGGAGTTGAGCGCGTTGATAATCATTTTGCGGTCAACAGGACCAGTAATTTCCACACGTCTGTCCTGCAGTGCTGCTGGAATTGGATTCACCTTCCATTCACTTTCGCGAATGTGTTTTGTTGATTCCAGTAATCTCGGAAACTCGCCCGCATCGATGAGAAGCTGACGTTTGTCTCGGGCTGCAAGAAGTGACTGGCGTTTTTGTTCGTATTGATCATGCAGATAACCGATGAACTCAAGTGCCTCGGGTGTTAGAACCTTTTCATAGCCAGGATTGAAGACACCTTTCACCTGGATGTTGCTGGTATAAACTGCCGGTTCGGGGAAAGTTTGACTCATAAACTGAAAATTTAAGCGTTGATGACTTGCTCCGGATGCATAAAAAATCGAGCGAATTTTCGCTTTTTCATGATTTTCGCTGGATTTTGGAAGGCTTCGTAATCGTTTGAACTGCGTTGGAACGCGGTTTTACAGTTTCGTTGTAGAAAAAATTTTTGACGTGCTTTTTATTCGCTGGCCAGCGAAAAACCTGATAAGCCTATGGATTATTCAAAAAAGGGAACTGTCGCCACACTTGATGACTCGCATCTTAAGCTGATCATGGGTTTGAAACTTCGGCAGCTCCGTGTTGATAAAGGCATGTCGCTGGCGGAACTTGCGGAGGCAACGGGTATCTCGATTTCATACCTGAACGAGATCGAGAAAGGTAAAAAGCTACCGAAACCCGATAAGATCTCGGTGCTGGCCAATACACTCGAAGTCAGTTATGATTGGCTTGTATCGATGAAGATGAATAAAAAAATGGCACCGGTGGCGGAGATCCTGCAGTCGAAGATGATGAAGGAGGTGTTGCTGGATGTGTTCGGCATCGACAAATCACAGTTGCTGGATCTTTTAGCCAAGGTTCCGGTGAAGCTCAATGCTTTCTTAAATACAGTGATTGAGATCAGCCGTAATTACGGCATGCGTGTAGAAAATTTCTATTTTTCAGCATTGCGGTCATACCAGGAGATGCATGAGAATTACTTTCCGGATATTGAAGAGTCAGTCGATGATTTTTACAAAATTCATCAGTTGCACCCGGACCAGGCAATTCAATGGGAAGTGCTGCGTGATATTCTCGTGAAATCCTACCACTGCAGTCTTGAAGAGGATGGTCTCTCAAATCAACCGGAGTTGAAAGAGTTGCGCTCCGTATTCCTTCCGGGCAAGCACCCAAGACTCTTACTCAATGTAAACCTCAATCGAACGCAGAAGGCATTCATTATTGCACGTGAAATCGGATTTCAATTTCTGGGGCTAAATGAACGACCCTACACAACGTCATGGGTCCAGTTCGATTCGTTTGAACAGGTGTTGAATAATTTCAGGGCATCATACTTCGCTTGCGCGCTCATGCTTCAACGCGAAAAGCTTATTGGAAGAATCTCGTCACTGATCAATCAGTCGTCATTTATGCCAGCGCAGTGGGTTGACATGCTCGAAGAGTTTAAGGTATCACCCGAGATGCTCGCACACCGGATCACAAATTTGCTGCCTCGATATTTCGGTATCCAGGAATTATTCTTCCTTCGCTTCAGCCAAAAGAATGGCACTGACGATTTTGAGCTCACGAAAGAGATGCACCTGGCCGGGCTTCATAATCCGCATGCGAATATGATGCACGAGCACTATTGCAGGCGATGGATTTCGATCAACATCCTCAAAAACCTTTCTGTCCAGTTAAAGAAGGGAACGTATTCTCAGCCGCTTTGCTTTGCACAACGGTCTCGCTATTTCGGAAATGAAAAAGAATATCTCATCCTCACGTTTGCAAAACCATCGCTGGAAGGGACAGGTATCAACCATAGCATCTCTATCGGACTTTTATTAACAAGTCAACTAAAGAAGAAAGTACAATTCTGGAACGATCCTACCATTCCCATCCGCATGGTAGGAGAAACCTGTGAGCGCTGCCCCGCAGTCGACTGCGCAGAACGAGTAGCGGAGCCGAAAGTGTTGATGAGAGAGCAAAGGCTGATGACGATGAGGATGGCGTTGGAGGCGCTGTCGGGGAAGTAAAAGCACCAAATGATTAATGATCATTGGAATTTCCGGTCAGCCAATAAGCCCATCCGAAGCAACCACTCCCGTCTGTGTTCTCACTCCAATACGGGAATGTACTCCTCAATCGGCCTCTGCCGGAGGTTGTGCTGCATAATCGCACGTGCGCAAGTGTTCCAGCGGAGAACCGCATCATTATTTTCGCGGGGGCTTAATGTCTCGGCACGCTCGTAGCATTTCATCGCCTCGAGAAACCATTCGCACGCATCAAAGTTTGCCGCTGGCATTCCGGATTTTAATGTAGCCATCGCCTGGCGTTCAAGGACGATCCCCTTATAGTAGTTGCGTGAGTATTCATCTTGAAGCGTAGACGAAATATCAAGTGCTTTCTTTGCATGGCGCGAAGAAGTGTTTTCGAACTGATCCGTCATGGCGAGCAGAAGGAAGATTTTTGCTTTCTGATTTTTTGGGTCGACAGCCAGAATGTCGAGGCATATACTTTCTGCAAGTAGCGGCTGGTTCAAAAGACGATAATGTTCGGCTTTCTCCAATGCATTCTCGACCGCCCCGGCCGAAATCGGTTTTAAATCAAAGGACATCGGTTGCGCGTCTTGGTGTGCCATGGCTGGAAAAGTTAGAGTTGATGGGTTGCGAGAGAAGGCTGTATCAGAAAACGTTTCGTTCTACCAATCACCTATCTAAATATAAAAGTTTTATACCCGCTTTTGAATTCGGATGAGAAAGATTTTGAAGGGCAAATGCAAAATCAATTCACGCGACTCGAATGCCAAGTCATAAAAATTCTTATATTAACAACATGCATCATAAGGGCTAACTTCTTTTCTGCGTGTCATCCAACGAACTCAAACGTACACTCTCGCCAATGATGCTGTGGGGCCTTGGGGTTGGCTACGTGATCTCGGGAATGTACTTCGGATGGAATCTCGGTCTGGCGGAAGGTGGTACTCTTGGATTAGCCATCTCTACCTTTTTCATCATTGTCCTTTACGTAACCTTCACCTTCAGTTATTCAGAGCTTGCCTGTGCCATACCGAAGGCTGGAGGAGCCTTTGATTACGCAACAATCGCGCTGGGAAAAGATCTCGGATTCATTGCAGGAATAGCACAGAACATTGAATTCATTTTTGCACCACCTGCAATCGCCTTTGCCATTGGAGCATATTTCAACATCTTCTTCCCGTTCATACCGATTCTCGCGATCGCAGGTCTTGCGTACCTGCTCTTCACTGCGTTAAACATGTATGGTGTGAAGGCTGCTGCGATGTTTGAATTGATCATCACAGTTCTTGCAGTAGGGGAGCTGTTATTGTTTTCTTCCATCACACTGCCGCATGTCGAAATGAAGAATCTGTCAGTCAACGCATTTCCCAATGGGTGGTCAGGCGTCTTCGCATCGATTCCATTTGCAATCTGGTTTTTTCTCGCGATCGAAGGAGTAGCGAACGTTGCAGAAGAAACTGTCAATCCTCAACGTACAATTCTGCTTGGATTTGGATCGGCCATCCTCACACTGGTGATTCTCTGTGTTTTAACATTTGTCAGTTCCGCTGGTGTTGGTGGATGGGAGCGGATTGTCTATACAGCTGATGGAGCAACATCCGATTCTCCTTTGCCACTTGCGCTTGCGCAGATCGTAAGCGTAGACCATTGGCTATATCATCTGCTGATCACCATCGGGCTGTTTGGACTCGTTGCCTCTTTTCATGGAATTATCCTTGCAGCAGGGCGTGCGACTTTTGAATTTGGCAGGGTTGGCTTTGCTCCGAAATTTTTAGGACGTGTGAATCCACGGTTTCAAACACCCGCGAACGCATTAGTGGTGAACATGGCGATCGGAATCGTTGCACTCCTCACCGGAAGAACTGCAGACATCATCACACTTTCTGTATTTGGTGCGCTGACACTGTACATAATTTCAATGGTTGCCATTATTCGCCTGAGAAAGGTTGCGCCTGATATGCCGAGACCTTTCAAAGTTCCCTTTTTTCCAGCCTTTCCTGTTATTGCATTAACAATTGCCGTAATTTCATTGGTTGCAATGTGTGTCTACAATGTTAAGCTGGCTGGAATCTATTTCGCGATCATCATACTCTCGTATACCGTATTCAAGATTGTCACGAAACGAAACGCACAACTCTCATGACAACTAAGGAAACAAATGAAATCATAAACTATGTAAAAAATCATCCCTCCGGAAAGGTGAAGATCGCTTTCGCGGATATCGATGGTGTGCTTCGTGGCAAATACATTTCCTCAGAGAAATTTCTTTCCATCGCGAAAGGCGGAACTGGCTTTTGCGATGTAATCTTCGGATGGGATGCCGGAGATGTCGCATATGACAACGGTACGTATACAGGCTGGCATACAGGTTATCCGGATGCGAAGGCAAATATTGTGATGGAAACGTTTCGCAAGATCCCTTGGGAAAATGACGTTCCTTTTTTCTTAGGCGAATTTGTTGATCGTGATAATAACCCGTCACTGGTTTGCCCCAGGCAACTCGTCCGGAAAGTGCTAAACGATGCGAACAGTGCAGGTTTCGAACCCGTATTTTCGCAGGAGTTTGAATGGTTCAACTTTGCTGAGACACCGCAATCGGCTAACGAGAAGAAATTTCAAAACCTTACACCGCTCACACCGGGAATGTTTGGTTATTCAATTTTGCGATCGACACTTCAGAATCCATTCTTCACCGATTTGTTTGAGTTGCTCACCAAGTTCAATGTTCCGATTGAAGGCTTGCACACAGAGACAGGGCCGGGTACTTATGAGGCCGCTATTCAGTACACCAATATTCTTGAGGCTGCGGATCGCGCTGTCTTGTTTAAGACAGCAGTGAAAGAAATCGCGTACAAACACCGAATCATGGCTACGTTCATGGCGAAAATCAGCGAGAACTTGCCGGGATGTGGTGGCCATGTGCATCAGAGCTTGTGGGATGCAGATGGTAAAAAGAATCTGTTCTACGATCAGAAAGATGCCAATCAAATGAGTGGCCTAATGAAGAGTTATATCGCTGGCCAGTTGTATTGTCTTCCGCACATTCTTCCCATGTATGCGCCAACCATCAATAGTTACAAGAGGCTCGTGGAAGGAGCCTGGGCACCCACGACCCTGACGTGGGCAATCGATAACCGTACCGTTGCGCTTCGGGTGTTATGCGGTGGAAGCAAAAGCGCAAGACTCGAAACGCGTGTCATTGGCGCAGACGTCAATCCTTACCTGGCGATGGCGGCAGCCCTTGCGTCAGGATTGTACGGCATTAAAAAGAAAATGAAACTTACCCAGGCCGCCACATCGGGCAACGGCTACCGCGATTTTACAAACGGTATATTGCCGGGAAATCTTCACGAAGCTACACAAGCGATGAAAAACTCAGATGTGGTGAAAGAGATTCTCGGAGAAGGGTTTGTCAATCACTTCACACAGACACGCGAATGGGAGTGCAGACAACATTTGAAAGCAGTGACCGACTGGGAATACAAACGATATTTTGAAATCATCTAGTGTATGACGTTTAATCAGATCTATCAATACAATTTTCCGACAACCATTCGATTTGGTGCGGGCTCCAGCAAAGAACTTGGTGACTATCTTAAGAAGAACAACCTTTCGCGACCGTTGGTGGTCACCGACCCGACTGTAGCCCAACTCAGTTTCTTTAAAGATATCCTTAAAGATTTGTCAGCCAAGGGAATCTCGTATCAAGTGTTTTCCGACATCCATAAAAATCCCGTCAAGTCGGATGTGTATAAAGGCACGGACGTGTTTGATAATTCGAAACGCGATTCGATTATTGGAATTGGTGGTGGAGCAGCGCTGGATGTAGCGCGGGCTATTGTCTTGCGTGTAAATCATCGCGAAGATTTGTTTAAATATGATGATCTCATCGGAGGCGATGTATACGTGACAAATGAGGTCCCACATTTTATCACCATTCCAACAACGGCCGGAACAGGAAGTGAAGTGGGACGAAGCGCTATCATTTCGGACGATGTTACGCATCAGAAGAAAATCCTTTTTTCACCCAAGCTTCTGGCAAAGATTGTTTTTGCCGACCCCTTGCTGACGATGGAGCTACCAGCCTTTATCACGGCAGCCACAGGCATGGATGCCCTGACCCATAACATGGAAGCATTTCTTGCTAAAACACCGCATCCGCTTTGCGAGGGAATTGCATTGGAGGGAATCTCACTGATCCATCAATCACTAGAGAAAGCTGTCAACAAACCCGATCTCGAATCGCGAAGTAAGATGTTGATTGCGTCATTGATGGGAGCGGTCGCCTTCCAAAAAGGTCTTGGAGTTGTGCACTCACTGGCTCATCCGCTTTCATCATTACTTGATACACATCACGGTTTGGCAAACGCGGTTAATATTCCTTACGGGATGGAGTTCAACATCAGCGGGTTTGAAGATAAATTCCGGAGAATTGCCCGCACACTTGAACTGAAGCGCGAGGATGGCGCGGGAGTCGTTGAGTATTTGTTCGACCTGAATTCTAAGGTGAAGATTCCGCACAAGCTCAGGGAGATCGGTGTAAAGCAGGAACACATCGAAACGCTGGCTGACCTGGCGCTTGCTGATTTTGCTCACCCGAATAATCCGAAACCGGTTTCACGAGAAGACTTTAAGCAATTATATTTGAAGGCGCTTTGAAGCGACTACGATGAATAAGAAAATCAGGATTGGAATTACAGACTGCAGCAAGTACGCAAACTATGAAAACTGGATTCTTGCAGAGCCCGATGTTGAGGTGGTGAAGCTCGGCTATGGATTGAATAATAGCGGGGATGCGGAAAAATGTGATGGAATAATACTGAGTGGTGGCGAAGATGTCCACCCGCGCTATTACAACAAGCCCGAGTACGAAGCCTATTGTCACGAGATAGACGAGAAGCGCGATGACTTCGAGTTTCAAGTGTTGGATCAGGTAGAGAAGCACCAGTTACCCTTACTTGGAATCTGCCGCGGATTGCAGGTGGCGAATGTCTACTACAAGGGAACGCTGGTGCCGGATATTCCATCGTTCGGAAAATTTAATCACTCGCGGTATTCCGACAAAGATCGCTACCATCACGTGGATGTTGATACCACCAGTGAGCTTTTCAAAATTACGGGATTGGCGAAGGGTGAGATAAACAGCGCGCATCATCAGAGTGCAGAATTAATTGGGAAAGGGCTGGTGACAAACTCACTTTCCAGCGATGGGATTGTGGAAGGAATCGAACGTCAGAAGAATGACGGAAAGCCGTTCTTTCAATTGGTTCAATGGCATCCCGAACGAATGACCGATCTTTCAAATCCGTTCTCGAAGAAAATTAAAGAAGCTTTTCTCAACGCAATTCGAAAAAACAGTTCACGATGAAGATTATCAATCCCGCAACGGAAGAGGTTATCCGCGAGGTAAAGGAAGACACGAAGCAAACGTTGTCTGCTAAGTTTAATACACTCCAGAAAGGACAACTGGAGTGGAGCGTGGTGCCTATCGAAAAACGGATTGAAATCATTAAAAAGTTTTCGTCACTGCTGGAGCGCGACATCGAGCAGCTAGCCCATACGTTGACTTCAGAAGTGGGTAAGCCATTGCAACAGTCACGAAATGAAGTCAACGGTGCCCGAACCCGAATCAAATGGCTGACTGAACACGCCCATCGATACCTTGCCGATGAGAAAATGTCGGAAGACGGTTCCATGACCGAATGGATTTCCTATGAGCCGCTCGGAGTGGTGTGTAATATCTCGGCATGGAACTATCCATACCTGGTTGGCGTGAACGTATTTGTGCCAGCGTTACTCGCAGGAAATTCTGTTCTGTATAAGCCGTCTGAGTATGCAACACTGACGGGATTAAGTATCGAAGATCTTCTTCTTGAAGCGGGTGTTCCTGCAAATGCATTTCAGGT
>DASWTM010000359.1:0-4099 GCA_036402115.1 Chryseosolibacter sp. | reverse complement strand
AAGCATAAAATGTCTGTGATCAACGCAATCCGAAACAAACTCATCGGTATGGTCCTATCAGTGGTTCGAAGAAATCAGCCCTTTGCCAAAGATTATTCTTTAGCGATCTCTTGACTTAGCGATAGAAATCGCTCACGCGGGGGTGTGGCTTGAGAGTAGGAATGGGCTTCACTTCTTTCAATTGTCGACCAAGATTGCTAGTTAATTTAGGTCATCACAACTGACAACGGTATAGCTTGATAGTTAGGGCAAACATTTTTTTTATAATCCTTAAAAGGTAAGTAGCGACTCTCAATTCAGGTCTGAAACTCGGTCAACACCATAACGCTTCGCCTAAGGTTAGGTCAATAGGTGAAGGCGTATTATCTTGCTTCGATGGACTATTTGGATTCAGAATTTGACAAGGCAACTGTAGCATCTGAGAACGGAGATACCGATGAGGCTATACGCATATACCAGGGCATCCTAGAGAAAAAAGAGGATTGGGCAAACGTACATTATAATCTCGGCTTGATATTCAAATATCGTAACGAGTGGGATAAGTCCTATCATCACAACCAACGGGCAGTTGAGCTAGATCCAAACTCCAATGCTGCAAAGTGGAATCTTGGAATCGCTGCAACGATGCTCAAAGATTGGCGGGTTGCACGGCAGTGCTGGAATTCGTTCGGAATGAACTACAAAATTATTGATGAGGATACAGCGGGCAATATTGGCGATACATCGATACGAATTAGTCCTGATAACCATCCGGAGACAGTTTGGGCAACAAGGATATGTCCGGCACGCGCAGTCATTAAAAATATTCCGTTACCCGAATCCGATCACCGGTTCAGAGACATTGTTCTAAATGATGGTGCCCCTAGCGGATACAGAATGTCAGATGGCAGGGAGTATCCAGTTCTAAATGAAATTCAACATTTGACAAAGTCGGCCTACCAAACCTTCAGCGTTAAATGCAAGTTCAACCAGGAAGAAGACTTTGCTAAGCTTCAGCAATTATGCTGGGCGGCTGACATTGGGATCGAGAACTGGACAGCTGATGTTCAATTCCTGTGTAAGCAGTGCAGTGAAGGTAAGCCACACGAGACACATGATCATGAGCTGAAGAATCAAAATGGTGAGAGTCGGATTGCATTTGCCTCAAACTCAAAGGAGAAACTAAAACAGATCATTGACCAGTGGTGCATTGAGACTGGGAATGACTACTATGACAGTTGTTCTTATTGATGTTACCCCGCACACTAAAAAAAAACATGTAATGTCCTTTCTCAACACACTAACCGTTGGCGTTCCACTTGCAATCCTTCTGCTCGTGGTAATTCAACGCTTGTTTCGCAATGGGCCATTCGTGCACTGGCCAACCTGGATCCGGGCGCTGTTATTGATACAAGCCTTCATATCAATTGCGGCTGTATGCTCGGGACTGATTAGCGGTGAGGGTTTGGATGCCGAGCGGATTCAACGGCCCTATGCCTTCGCCTACATTTTCATGATGGTGAATGGTACATTGGTGCCATTAGTCTTGCTGCATCGCAAGTTAGGCCGCAACATTTGGATTTTGTTTGTCGTCAGCGTGTTGATGAATGGCGGTAGATTTTTCGAATCGGTGGTCGTGATGCTAACCGCATATCACCGGGATGCGGTGGAGTTTGATTTCTTCGAATACCTCTATCCATTAATTACAATAGCACTCATTTGGGCAATCGCAATGATCTCGGTGGAACTCATCATTGCAAAATATGATCGGAAAAATAATAACGGCCCGTTAAACAAGAAAGCCGTGTTCGTATCGCTGCTCTTTTTCGGTGCATGCGCATCGGTGTATGTGATCGCAGTCTGGTTGCGATCGTTGTATGGGCTTGATCCGCCTTACGGTTATTTCTTCACCGCAATAATTCTGGAACACCTGGCGATCGTTTTTGCAGTTCTGTTTACGCTGCATTTGGTGACGGTAGTTTGGGGAAGGAAAATTACGAATGACAAATAACGAATCGGGGACTGTGAATAGTAAATGTCGTGAGTATAGAAAGAGTAGGTACGCCCCGCGTGAGCGATTGAGCGCATGTTTGAGCCCGACATGGCATGTGCGTGAGATGGCGAGTAGCGAAAGCGCGACCCTGCACGTGGCCTTGTGTGAAGGCAAGGGGCACGCCCCTTTTAATTACCAATTTGAATCTTAATCTCTGCTCTTCGGTTGAGGCTGTGCTCTGCGTCACTGCATTCAACACCATCGCTGCACTGATTTAAAATCAACTCTTCGCCAAAACCTTTGGCTTCTACGCGCGACTTCGGTATTCCGCGACTGATCAGGTAGGTGGTAACGGCATGGGCGCGTTTGGCGGAAAGCTCGAGGTTGTATTCATTCGTTCCTTTGGAATCCGCATGGGCTCCGATGTGGACGCTGGCTTTGGCTTGTCGTTTCAGGTCTCGGACGAAGCGATCTAACGTTTTGTGAAATTCGGGTTTGATGAGGGCTTCATCAAAGTCAAAGAGCACTTGCATTTTTTCGAGGAAAGTTTCCTCGAGAAGGATGTCGTTCACGAGGTGGGCGCGATACAACCCATCGGTGTTCAGGTTGAATCCGTCAGGGATATGGCCGGATTTTCGCGCAGTGATGCGGTACCGCGTGTTGGGCAAAACGAGAAACTTATAAAATGCCCGCTGCCCGACATTCACGGAGTCGATGGCACCAGTGGTCAGGTTCTCAAGCACTACGGTAGCATCGGGCAGGATCGACTGCAACTCATTACTGTAAACAAAACCTTGCGCGAACAATCCATTCTCCCAAATGGGAATGGTGAGCGTATCGGTCAATATGAAATTCTTGTCCGTCACCAGCCGGATGTCATTGATCGAGGTGTAGCCGTGCTTTTTCGAGTTTACAACAAACTCCTGATCGAGCGGCAACTCCGTGCAAAAGTTTCCGTTCGAATCGGTTTGCAGCGAGTCGAGGTTACCTGAATGATCACGAATAAAAACGGTTGCATCGGCTATCGGAAGCTTTGATAATTTTTCAACAACGGTTCCTAACAAGGTAAACTTGTTCAACGAAAAACTGTAGATATCGTCATAGCCTTTGCCACCTGCGCGGTTCGATGAGAATAATCCATTCCGTCCGGTGTGATCGATGATCAGCGCAAAGTCATCCATGTTGGTGTTGATTGGAAAACTCATGTTCACCGGAGTTGCGAATGAACCTTGTTTGATGTGCGCGACAAAGTTGTCGAGCCCGCCAAATCCACCATGCCCGTTGGACGCAAAAAACATCACGCTGTCTTTGTAGACGTAAGGATAAAATTCATCGCCAGCGGTGTTGATTCGATTACCAAGATTCTGTGGTTCTGACCATTTGCCATTATGCAGATACGAGGCATAGAGATCGGCACCACCAAATCCTCCCGGACGATCAGAAGAGAAATAAAGGACGTGACCATCGTCAGAGACCCACGGATGCCCAGTTGAATGTGAGTGATCGTTATAGGGAAAGGCCGTTGCGTCTGACAACGTATTGTTGTTTTCCAGCGTGGCGAAAAATAGTTCAAGGTTTATTTTGCCGTTTGCATCGCGTGCAGGCTTACCGTTGCGAAGTGTATTTCGCGAAAAGGCAATGCGTTGGTCATGCTGGAAAAAAGCCACGGGACCATCGTGGTAGATGGAGTTAAGCTCGCGTTTGTAGAATAAGGGAATATCTTCGGCTTCAGATTGTTCTCCTTCCTTTAGGGGAAGTACAAAGAACGTATTGAGCGGCATCTCGTCTTCGTTCAGTGCCGACATGGATTTTCGTTTAATGAAAAGATCGCGGTCGCGTGCCGACACGAACACAATTCCATTCTTATAATAATGTGGGCTGAAGTCGGATTGATCGGAGTTGAACCAGCATGACGAAACACTGTAAAGATTAGAATCACGCTTATGGAAATCCATCTGCTCCAGGAAGGCAATCTTCAGCTTCTCGCGACCATCGTTTTTCTCAAGCTGCTGATAGTGACGGTAAGCCTTAAGCGCACCATCGTAGTCGCCAATCATACAAAGCGTTTGCGCGTAATTGAAATGAATGATTGGTTTTGAATTCGGATTCACCACCAACCTGGCGTAC
>DASWTM010000358.1:0-8608 GCA_036402115.1 Chryseosolibacter sp. | reverse complement strand
GTTGATGCGGGTCATTTTCAGTTTGAAGGTGATCTTGTGAAGTGGTCAAAAGAATCAGGCGGCAGAGCTCCAAGAGCCATTGCGTTCATGAACGGTTTGTACAAAATGGGACTCTCACACTCGTGGGATATCCACATTGGGATTGAGCTATTCAACATTTATCAAAATCCGGAAGGGGAAAAAGTGGATGATGGATACGGTGCCACCACCATTCGCCTCAAACATAATTTGTGGGGCAACGATGGAGACAAAAAAACGGCCTTGGGAATCATTCCTTATGCTACGTTCACATCGGGAAATCCCTTTGATTCAGATCTGAATTTTGGATTTGGATTTCCGTTTTCCTACGCGTTAAATGACAACTATGATCTCGGTGCACAGCCGCAGTTCGATTTCATCTACAACGGTGTTGATTATGATCTCAGCTACTTTCAAACTGTTGTCATTGGTGGACCGGTGATAGGCAAACTGGATTTCTATTTCGAAGGACTGGCAGTGTTTCCAAAAGGTGATGCTCAGTTTCTGACGAATGGTGGATTGATATACAATATCTCGTCTAACGTGAAGGTTGATGTAGCCGGGAATGTGGGATTGAATGAAGCAGCGCCTACGCGTGTTTATTTGGGGTTGTCGTTCCGAATCTAAATCCATTTAGCCACCAAGACACTAAGAACACCAAGGTGCACTAAGAAACTTGTGATAAACTCTTCGTGTATCTTGGTGTTCTTGGGGCCTTAGTGGCTATTGAATTTTAGTAAGCGCAATCCGATGAGCAGAAAGAATTCTTTCCACCACCGCTTCATCCACCGCGTTTGAAATAAACATCGCCTCGTATTGCGATGGCGCAAGGTAAATTCCCTGGCTGAGCATCGCCTGAAAGTATTTCGCAAACATCGCAGTATCTGATGTCTTCGCTCCTTCAAAATCATTCACTGGTTTATCCGTGAAGAAGAGCGTAAACATCGAACCGACATGGTTGATGGTGAAGTTAAAACCTGCTGTCTTGTTTTCAGCCTTCATGCCATCAACAATCAGCGATGTCATCTTATTGATATGCGTGTATACCAGAGGATTCGCCTGGAGGTATTTCATCATCGCCAGACCTGCTGCCATGGCCATCGGATTACCCGACAACGTTCCGGCCTGGTAGATTGGTCCTGCCGGAGAAACAGCGTCCATAATTTCTTTCCTTCCTCCATAAGCACCTACCGGTAAACCTCCACCGATGATCTTGCCCATCGTGCTCATGTCAGGCTTGATGTTGTATAATTCCTGCGCTCCACCTTTTGCAAGACGGAACCCCGTCATCACTTCGTCAAAAATTAGAATGATACCATTCTTCGTACACAATTCACGCAATCCCTCAAGATATCCTTTCGCAGGAATCACACATCCCATATTCCCAACTACGGGCTCAAGGATTAAGGCAGCTATCTGATTGGGATTGTTATCAATTAAAGTCTTAACAGCCTCCAGGTTGTTGAAGGGCGCGATAAGCGTATCCTGTGCGGTTCCCTTTGTAACGCCAGGGCTATCAGGATATCCGAATGTTAATGCACCACTTCCCGCGGCAATAAGGAACGAATCTCCATGCCCATGGTAGCAGCCTTCCATTTTGATGATCTTATCACGGCCTGTAAACCCACGGGCAACGCGAATGGCAGACATTGTTGCTTCCGTTCCAGAGTTGACCATCCGAACCTTTTGAACATTCGGCATCATGGAAGTGATCAACTCAGCCATTTCAACTTCACGTGCTGTTGGGGCACCGAAGGATGGCGATGACGAGAGTGCTTCTTTGATTGCTTCTTCAATCAGCGGGTGGGCATGACCAAGAATCATCGGACCCCAGGAGTTAATGAGGTCTACGTACTGATTCCCGTCTTCATCAAACAGGTACGCACCCTTTGCCTTTTTCATGAAAAGTGGGTTCCCTCCCACGGCACGAAACGCGCGCACAGGAGAATTTACACCACCCGGAATAAATTGTTTAGCCTTATCGAACAAGGCTTTGCTTTTCGAAATATCACTCATGATTTTATCGCTTTTCTAACAGGATTTGCTCACCTGTCTTAAACGTTGTGAAAGGAACGAGCTGATTATCGCGACCGAACCGATAGTCGTATCCCTCGCTGATAAATCCAGGAACAATCCCTGCTTTCCCTAAGCCGTCCTGAAAATAAACGCCATTTTTCTTGAGCTGTGTTCCTGCGAACATCATCAATTCAAACCCCAGTCGTGCCATGTTGCTTGCGAGTCTGCCATGTGTTCTCAAATATTTTCTCTCAAATGCCTTAAGATCAGGATCAGATGCCTTGCGGTAATTCGGTGAGGTCAGTATAAGTCCAAGCGTCTGATACTTTTCAAACTCGACAACGTTGTCATCAAGCCAATTCTCCGATCCGACAAGGATTGTAGAATCTGCGCGCGTTTCTTTGGCACCGACAACTTTTGTGTAAATAAGCGGATCGTCCGTTGCAACAAAAATGCTGTGCAGGCTATCCTTCTTCAAGGTAAATTCTTTCGGATACTTAAACTCGTCAAACTCTGTTGCCGTAGTAAGGATCTCATTAACTTTTGCTGTCTCTCTGGGGTTAATCAGATGCGATCCGAGGATCCTGATACCTTTTTCCTGTGCCTGGCTGGCGAAGCTCGCGGCAAGCGTAGAATCTTTTTTAGTGGGACCATAGAAGATCATACAGTTCCGTTTTCGCTTCAACTGATCAGCAAGATAATCGGCTACCTTCTTGCCCAACGTTTCCGCTGATGGTTGGAAAAGAAATGCATGGGGATTCATGCCGATGAACTCAGTGCTATTCGAAACCGGATGGATCATGTTGATCTTGTTGGCCATTGAAAATTCTTGCACAACCTTGCTCTCTTCGGGGAAGAGAGGTCCGATGATAAGGTCAGTTCTTTTCAGTTCCTCGGTTTCAAGGTACTTCTTCAGCTTCTCAACATTGCGTTCCGTATCATAGGTGCGCAGGCTGATGTTGATGTTTTGCTTTTGAAGCGTATCGATGGCCAGCTTAGCTCCCTCATAAAAATCGAGCACGATCTGGGTGCGTTTTCTTCCCGGAGTGGGCTCAAGCGTTGACACCATGAATGGAAACATCATCGACACAGAATACTTTTCTTTAAAGAATGTCTTGGGTGCTTCAGGGATGAATGCCGAACGTGTTAGCCTAAATTTATTGATCAACTGCTCGAGTTCTTTTTTGCTCTCCTCGTCTGTTACGTTCTTTGACAACAATGTCGCTAATTGCTTTCCTATTACCGCGTCTTTCGGATACTCCTCAAGCAACATCCGAAGCGTCTCCTCATCGGTAATCGTTGCAATGTTCACAGTCTTGAGGGCTTCGATATCTTTTTCAAAACTCTTGTCGTTGATGAGTGACAAGGTCTTCATTGCCTGGAAGTAGTCTTTGCTTTCGAAAAGAATTTTTCCAAGCCAGAAATTTACTTCGGGCAATTTATCCCACTGTGGATGAAGTGATTTGATCTGTGTAAGCATATCCTTCGCGACAGCGTTGTAGCGCTGATGGTATGCTGCCAGTGCATAGTAAAAAGAAGCGTAAGCTGAATACTGGTTATTCTTATCGTAAACCGTTAGTGGCTTAAAGGTTTCCATCGCCAGCGCGTACTTACCATCGCGATACAGCGTCTTGGCATTATTGTATTGTCTGCTGTAATCCATCTGAGCACTTGCCCCGATAGAAATCATCATCAGCATACAAAGCAGAAACTTCTTCATCATTTTCAGGTTTTCGTTCAACAACAGAATGAGAGTGGATACAAAATTTATTCCCATTCGATAGTAGCCGGAGGTTTTGAGCTTATATCGTAGACAACGCGATTTACACCTTTAACTTTATTGATGATATCACTGGAAATTTCAGCCAGGAATTCGTAGGGAAGATGCGCCCAGTCGGCCGTCATGCCATCGGTGCTTGTGACGGCACGCAGGCTTACGACACGCTCGTACGTTCTTTCGTCACCCATCACTCCCACCGATTGCAACGGTGTGAGTATTGCTCCAGCCTGCCACACTTTATCGTACAATCCATGGTTTCTCAATCCACTGATAAAGATGTTATCAACTTCCTGGAGGATCGCAACTTTTTCAGCTGTGATATCGCCAAGAATCCGGATGCCCAGGCCTGGACCCGGGAACGGATGACGACTAAGAATACTATTGTCAATGTTCAGTGTCTTGCCGACAATGCGAACTTCATCTTTAAATAAACTGCTCAGTGGCTCCACCACTTTCAATTTCATCTTGGCAGGAAGTCCGCCAACATTATGGTGTGACTTGATTGTCACCGAGGGACCTTTCACTGAAACGGATTCAATGATATCCGGATAAATCGTTCCTTGTCCCAACCACTTCACATCTGAAATCTTGTGCGACTCCTGGTCAAACACATCGATGAATGTTTTTCCGATTGCCTTGCGTTTGGCTTCCGGATCAGAAAGGCCTTTGAGCGCTGCATAGAACTGATCTTTCGCATCAACACCTTTGATGTTCAATCCCATGTGCTTGTATGAATCCAACACCTGCGCAAATTCATTCTTGCGCAGCAGTCCGTTATCAACAAAAATGCAGTGAAGATTTTTTCCGATGGCACGATGGATGAGCGTTGCAGCAACCGTTGAATCAACGCCCCCGGACAATGCCATCACCACTTTATCGTTTCCGAGTTTCGCTTTCAGATCAGCTATTGATGATTCAACAAACTGATCAGGCGTCCAGTCTTGCGCGCAACCGCAGATGTGCACAACGAAGTTTCGCAGTAAATTTTTTCCTTCAATGGTGTGCGTTACTTCCGGATGGAACTGAATTCCATACACATTCTTATCACGCACTTTATATGCAGCAATTGCTACCGATGATGTACTGGCGATCACATCGAAGTTTTCAGGAATCGACATGATGGTGTCGGCATGCGACATCCACACCTGCGTATCTAATGAAATTTCTTTAAGCAGTGAATTATGATGGTCAACAGTCGAGAGTTTTGCACGGCCGTATTCGCGGGCTGTGGAGGGCATTACCTTGCCCCCATTCTGATGCGCGATCAGTTGCGCCCCGTAACAAACACCCAATACAGGCACATCCTTGAACAACTTCATATCCACGTCCGGTGAGTTCTGGTCGCGTACGGAGCAGGGACTTCCGGACAGGATTACACCTTTGATGTCGGCTGTAATGGCCGGTACTTTGTTGAAGGGGTGGATTTCGCAATAAACATTCAATTCCCGCACTCTACGGGCAATTAACTGCGTGTATTGAGAGCCAAAATCAAGAATCAGGATCTGTTGAGACATGGTGCAAAGATAACAGAACCCATGAGCCTGAATTGGGGTCGGTTTAAAAAAATTGGGCAGAAGGGACGGTGATCGGTTGATCCGTTGATTCGTTGAAGATCGAGCACAGTTCATCTGAACCGTTTGGAGGTCCAAAGGGATTTAGAAAAGTTTGAGGCCCTATAAATTGCGCATTGAGCGCTCGGGCCCCACAACGTATCAACGGATCAACCTATCAACGGATCAACTTCCCTCTACAGATCCATGAACATCAACCCGATCTGAAACCCAACCGTTGAGTAGTTTTTATACCCAAAAACTTCGCTTTTGTTGGTGGAATAATCATAGTGCACAGACGCCATCGCGCCTAGCGATCTACGTGTTCCGAAACGGACCAAAATACCAGCCTCAGGTCGGGCCAGAAAGCCGAAAGCTTTGTCGGAATCGGTGTAAATGTTATAGTATTGCGTGTACTCGTTGTAGTTTGCTCCAAGGCCCAGACCAACATGTGGGAAAACGAGATCTCCATCCCCGACCAGGAAATTATACTGTCCGCTAATAACAGCCGAATACGAGTAGATATAGTTGAAGTAGTCGGTGGTGATTGCACCCGTTGAAGACTCGATGGTTCGCGTTGGCTTGTACTCGTTCACCGATGAAGAGCCCAGATCGATGCCGGCAGATACGCGATCTGTAATGAACGAACGGTAGCCCAACCGTATCCCTTGTGCGCTTCCCTTACTCACCCAGTCTTTGTTGCTCAAAGGCATATCATAATTAATGCCCAGGTAAAGGTACTTTGGCTGAGCCAATACTGTAGCTGCAGCGAAAATTAAAAGTATGCTGAATATCGTCTTCATTTCATTATCGGGTTAGGTATGGGGATTGTGTGAACGCCTGTACGATCGCATCCTTAGCCTGTGCTTCGAGGTCAAGCGTACTATAGACATCGCCCATGTATGCCGTCCAAAGTACTTTCACTTTGTTATCTGGAGTAAGGTTCTTCAGATCTACCACTTCAATGATCAAAACTCCTGTGTTGTAAGCATACGTGCGAACATATGGATAACTGTACCACGAGTTATACCCATAGTATCCGCCATAGTAGCCACCGTAGTAGTTGTTTGGGTAATAGACATCCTGGAAAACATTAAAGTCGTTTACGACAAGAACGTTGATGCCCAGGTCAGGATTCGAATTTTTATTCACCCGCGCGAAACCACGCGCCTGCAATTCGCTATTTATCGTTTGCAACACAGGCCGTGGGAACGAACTTCTTGAAGCGACAATAATGGTGTCATTCGAAGTTTCTGAGATAAAACCGATGGTGTCGGTCGGGATCGCATAGGTGCTGTACGAGCCGAAGTTCGCTGTATTGTCATAGTTTGTTGAAATGACCATCTGGTCCACCAGTTCAACTGCTTCCGGTTCCGGGCGACAGCCAATGAAGGCCAATGCCGCTGCCAGTATAAAGAGATAATTTTTCATGTGTTTCTTTGGTAGAAAGTGAATCGTCAGTGATTCGAATAGAAAACGTAATCACTAACAAAAAAATTGTTCCGTTTCTATATAGACACGACAGACAGCAATAGAGTTTAACTCTGGTAAAAATTTATCTGAGAATGAGACCTACCCCAAACAGAATGACGAACAGCAGCGTAGAAATGGCCATTTGTCGTAAGAATGGATCCAGTTTTTCCGAAGGCTTCCGCGACACCGAAATTCCATTGAAGAAAAACAGAGGAATTGTGAGAAGAAACAGGAATTGCCAGATGGAAGAATACGTCAGCCATTGATAAGCAATTGCGGAGCACAGGCCAAGGATCAACAAAATCCAGTGATAGGCAACTGCTTTACTTTTTCCAATTCTGACTGGAATCGAATATTTACCTGCCTTACGATCGGATTCGATATCACGAATGTTATTGATGTTTAAGACTGCAATAGAAAACAGGCCACAGCTTAGTGCAGGCAACACCTCGTAGGTTGAAATATTTTTTGTGAAGAGATAGTATGAACCCATCACTCCAACGAATCCGAAAAAGATCAACACAGAAAAGTCTCCCAGACCAGCATATCCATAGGGCTTTCTTCCAACGGTGTAAGCGACCGCTGCAAGGATGCTAAGGATTCCTAATCCGAAGAAAAACAGCAATGCTTTCCAGTCGAAGCCGAATGAAACGAGAAGCAGTGTAATTCCACTCGCGAGTGAAAGAAAGACGAAAATAAAAATCGCAGTGCGCATTTGCGATTTTGTAACGGCACCCGATTGCACCGCGCGAGAAGGTCCTTTGCGATCCGCGCTATCCGCACCGTGAATGGAATCACCATAATCGTTGGCGAGATTGGAAAGAACCTGAAGGAAAATTGTCGTGAGTACTGCGAGTAAAAAGATGTCCCAGCGGAAAGCGTTTGCAGCGGAAGCAAGAAATCCGCCCATGGCAATACTTGATAAGGCTAGCGGAAGTGTTCGCAGGCGAAAAGCCTTGATCCAGACTTTAGTCGTACTCACGGAGCTATTTTTTCAATTATTTGTTTGTCGAGCGGATCTACCTTCGGCCCGAAGAAACCAATGACATTTCCTGTCGGATCGATGATGTACTTGCAAAAATTCCAGGAAGGTTTTTCACCCGATTTTGCAGCAAGCCACTTGTATAGCGGATGAGCATCCCTCCCCTTAACGGAAATTTTTTCAAACATCTGGAAACTCACGCCATAATTTTTCTGGCAGAATGACGCAATCTCTTCGTTCGATCCTGGCTCTTGCCAGAGGAAGTTGTTTGCGGGAAATCCAAGAATGGTAAGCTTATCCCCATACTGCTCGTGCAGTTTTTGCAGACCCTCGTACTGATAGGTGTAACCACATTTTGACGCTGTGTTTACGATCAGCAAGGTTTTGTTTTTGTATTGGGAAAAATCGATGGGCTTTCCTTCGAGGCTATTCATGGTAAAATCATAAATAGAACCCTGCGCTTTTTCTTCCGGTGAGAAAAGATTCAGAAGCATCGAAGAAAAGCCCATAATATAAAGTATGAGATGCCTAGAGAGCATCAACGATTTGACTATCGAGTGGTTTTACTTTGGAGTTGAAGAACTTAACCGTTCCATCAGGCTTCACCAGGGACTTGCAGAAATTCCAGCTTGGTTCTTCGCCCGTTTTTTCTTTCAGAAACTGGTACAATGGATGCTGGTCGGCTCCTTTCACGGAGATCTTCTCAAACATCTGAAACTTCACTCCGAAGTTCTTCTGACAGAATTCAGCGATCTCGCTGTTGGTTCCAGGCTCCTGGCTTCCAAAGTT
>DASWTM010000357.1:0-11503 GCA_036402115.1 Chryseosolibacter sp. | reverse complement strand
TTCACCACCGGGCTTCATGCCGAACATCTTGTAGTGTTTGATCACATAGTCAATCGCGATTTGAAACTCCGGTGTTCCGGGAAGACGGCCACGCATCCGGTCATCTGCAAGAAACGCGATGTGACGTTTAATGCTGTCGGGTTCAACCTGGTCAAGCATTGAGGTAATAGGTTCGAAATCCACTTGAGCCCGTGAATGCAAAGTGATTGTGTGAAGAATTAGGAGTAATAGAATCCGTTTCATGTGAAGTTATATGTGAACTTTAGACAATACAAGTTGCACTTTTTGACAGAACTTTTAAAAGCACCACCCCATAACTTGGTTATCAAAAAAAGAACAAATGACACCAATTGCTGCTATTCTCGGGCTCGGGGCAAACGCTGATCAACCTGACCATCTTCAAAATAAGATTCGTATAACAAACTTCATCGCTCTTGCTTTCTTTCTTATTTGCATTCCGTTCGCATGGCTTACAGAAACCTATTTCAGCGAAATTCTCCTCTATCCTGTTTTGTTTATGGTGATCAGCGTATTAATAGTCCTAGCAAACTATTTCTGCTTGTATTCTATCTCCCGATTCATGGCGTGCGTAATATACATCAACCTCTATACAATATGGCATTGCTACTTGCTTCCAGATACTGAGCCGCTCATTGCATCACTATACGCTGTGCAAATTGTTTTTTGGATGGTGCCGTGGCTTCTGTTCGATCTCAATGAACCAAAGTCACTCCTTGTTTATACCCTTTATTATCTGCTTGTCTCGTTATCAATTCCGGATTTAAATAACGTTCTATCGAGACCGTTTGATGTTGAAAACTTGAAAAGTGGTTGGCTATGTTCCTTAATTTTTTTTCTCGCGGGTATCTCTATTTCTGCGCCTCTTTTCTTTTTCATGTATACGAACTACGCAAATAAGAAACAGTTGGATTCGATGGTCGATAAACTCACCGCACAGAATTCAAAGTTGGAGGAAAGTGAGATAAAAACACGCAGTTACTTGGCTGAAATCGAGAATACACGCAAAGCGGAGCGACAGCGTAACTGGATTAATGACGGCCAAGCTATGTTCAACCGTCAGTTGCAGGAGGCGTACATAAAGGGCGAAGAAATATTCGATAAAGTCATTTCTGACTTTGTGCGATACATTGGTGCAAATCAGTGCGCTCTTTTTTTGTTGCGGGAAGATTTTAGCGGCAATGCGATACTTTCATTGGCATCGTGCTATGCGTACGAGCGGAAAAAATTTGTTGAAAAAAACATTGGTATAGGAGAGGGTATTGTAGGGCAAGCCTTCCTCGAAAAAGAAGTTGTTGTGTTGACGGATATTCCGAAGAACTACATCAAGATTACATCTGGCCTGGGAGAGGCTACCCCCCGCCAGCTAGTAATTGTGCCGCTTATTTACCTTGACAAGACCATCGGTGTTGTTGAAGTTGCCACCTTCAATGTCCTGGAGAACTATGTTGTGGATTTTATCACGAAATTTGCTTCCAGCTTGGCCATTGCAGTACACGCAGTCCAGACAACGAAATTGCTGACGACACGAAGCGCGTAGCTATTTGTGTCCTCGTTTACGCTCGTGGAAAGCTCCCTTGAACGTTGGATCTTCCTTCCGCTTCTGCGCATCAATCTCCCGGGCCATATCCTTCGCTTCGTATTTAGGTGTTTCTTCCACCTCAACTTCGGCAGGAAGTTCTTTTACAGGAATTGTCTCACGGATTAGCTTCTGAATTTTTTCGATGTGATATAATTCAGCATCGGTCGCGAATGTGATCGCTTTTCCTTCCTGGAACGCTCTTCCGGTTCTTCCGATGCGATGAACATAGTCTTCGTAAAGTATCGGCACATCGAAGTTGATGACATGCGACACTTTTGTGATATCGATGCCGCGCGAGGTCACATCGGTAGAGACGAGGATACGCAGATTTCCTTCCTTAAAATCATTAACAGCATTGATACGCGTGTTTTGATCTTTATTGGAATGAATCGCACGGACGGGTCCAATCTCCTTTCGCTCGAGATATTTGAAAACGTTATTTGCAACTTCTTTCGTGCGGGTGAAAATGAGGACGCGATTAAATTCTTCTTTGTTTGAAAGCAGATATTCGAGAAAGTTAATCTTCGTTTTCAGGTTTGGCACTTTATACAACACCTGCTCGACTTTCGAAGCTGTTGTTGCCTGTGGTGTTACCTCAATTTTAACAGGGAATTCCAAAAACTCTTTCGAGAGATTCTCTACCCGTTCTGAAAACGTTGCAGAGAACAACAGGTTCTGGCGCTTGCTAGGAATCACTTCGAAAATCTTGCGCAGCTGATGCATGAATCCCATGTCCATCATTCGGTCCGCTTCGTCCAGCACAAGGGTCTTGATGAGTTTTGTGGGAAGCTCTCCTTTCAGGTATAGCTCCATAAATCTGCCGGGGGTTGCAATGAGAACATCAACTCCGTTTTCAATCGCCTGGATTTGCTGCGTGGCGCCCACACCTCCGTAAAGCGCAAATATTCTAAGGTCGGTGTACTTCGCTAACTGCGATACGTGTTCCGCGATCTGTATCGTTAGTTCTTTCGTGGGCGCGAGAACCAGTGCTCGGGGATCTTTGCCTTGCGCATACTTCACCTTCATTAGTAAGGGTAATGCATAGGCTGCAGTTTTCCCTGTGCCGGTCTGTGCGATGCCGATCACTTCCTGTCCACCGAGAATCAACGGAATTGCTTTTTGTTGGATTTCAGTTGGCGAGTCGAACCCTGCTTCTGAAACAGCATTTAACAGCTGACGGTTGAGATTAAAATTTTCAAAAGAAGGAGCAGCTGACACTTTAGAACTTATTTTTACCGAATGAAGAGATTTCTGATCAAGAACGCAAATATAGTCAATGAAGGTAAGGTCTTTCAGGCCGATGTATTAATCAAGGGAGAATTTATCGAAAGGATTGGCAGCAACTTATCCGATAATACAGCAACCGTGATTGAGGCAAACGGCAAACATCTTCTGCCGGGAGCAATAGATGATCAGGTTCATTTCCGCGAGCCTGGATTGACGCATAAAGGAAACATTTATTCGGAAGCACGCGCTGCAGTAGCGGGAGGCATAACCAGCTTCATGGAGATGCCGAACACAAACCCGCCTACGTTCACTCAAGAGCTCCTTGAACAGAAATACCAGATCGCATCAGTAAACTCCCTTGCGAACTATTCATTTTACATTGGAGCTGCCAACGATAATCTCGAAGAAGTACTCAGAACCGATGTCAACAAGGTCTGCGGCTTGAAAATATTCATGGGATCTTCTACAGGAAATCTTCTGGTGGATAATGAAAAAACGCTCGAAGGGTTTTTCTCGAGGTTCCCTGCATTGATTGCAACACACTGTGAGCATGAACCTACCATCCGGAAGAATACCGAGAGCTACAAAGAGCGGTATGGAGAAGATGTTCCGATAGAATGCCATCCGCTTATTCGCAGTGAGGAAGGATGTTACCTGTCATCATCATTTGCTGTTGCGCTTGCAAAGAAGCACGGAACAAAACTTCACATTCTTCATATCTCCACGGCAAAGGAGACCGCATTATTTGACAACTCGATTCCATTAGAAAGAAAGAAGATCACTGCCGAAGCCTGCATTCATCATCTTTGGTTCAACGATAGCGATTATGCAACGAAAGGAATGTTCATCAAGTGGAATCCGGCCATCAAGACGAAAAATGATCAGTCAAAAATCTTTGAAGCCCTTCTGAATGATCGGATCGATGTAATTGCTACTGACCACGCTCCGCATACCATGGAAGAGAAACAGAACACATATTTCAAAGCCCCATCTGGAGGACCGTTGGTTCAACACAGCCTGGTTGCCATGCTGGATTTTTTCCACCAGCAAAAAATCGGATTAGAGAAAATCGTTCAAAAGATGGCTCATAACCCAGCCATCTTGTATCAAATTTCGAAACGCGGCTTTATCAGGGAAGGCTATTATGCCGATTTAGTACTTGTGGATCTTAACAATCCGTGGAAAGTAGAAAAGGAAAATATTTTGGCGAAGTGCGGATGGTCGCCTTTTGAAGGCCATGAATTCCAGTCAAAAATCACGCAAACCTTTGTTTCTGGCCATCTTGCCTATGACAACGGCAAGTTTAACGAATCAGAAAAGGGCAAGCGACTGCTTTTTGAACGGTATTAGATTTTTAATGTTTGTAAATATGGCCTGCATGCCTAAATTTGCAATCCCTTTCCGTTCCGGATGCCGTAGCCCCCGGATGCAGAAAGAACATGGTGGATGTAGCTCATCCCGATTAGTCCCGATAGGGATCGGGAGGAGGTTAGAGCACCAAATACCTCCGAAAGAGGAAAACATGGTGGATGTAGCTCAGTTGGTTAGAGCACCAGATTGTGATTCTGGGGGTCGTGGGTTCGAGCCCCATCTTTCACCCAAAAAAATTAAAGCTTCCTTTCGAGGAGGCTTTTTTTCGTTTAGGCACTTTCGTCTCAGATCGGCTATTCCGTGGAGGCATTGGGCATTAGGAATTAGGCATTAGTGAGGAGCATACTAATAAGAAAAGAGTTTCCGTCTGCGAGAATATTAGTGAAAGGCATAGCCTGCTGAGCCAGACCCAATGCCTAATGCCTTTTACTTTAACCGGCAGTCTCCATCCCGTTTAGCTGAACACGGTAGAACAAAAAAACGCTGAGTAAGTCAACATTGAATTGGCCTTATTTTTTCTCTAAGTTTCGATATGATACGGAGGGAAGAATTTAACAAGCTAACATTAGAGAAGAAGATCAAGACGCTCTATGAAAATGGAACGTTTGTGATGGCTATCCGCTATTACGCCTACAAAGTCAATCTCTATTTGCTGGGCAATTTCTACCTGGAAGTATTTGTCAATCACAAAATGTCGTCCATTGAGAAGATCAGTGTGCTTGACACGAATCATACGCGGATGAAATTCTACTCGGACCAGATTAAGCTTCCCGCGAACCTGATCGAAAAATTGTAGAACAATCGCACCGAAAGTGAAATAAAAAAAACCCAGTCGCAAGACCGGGTTTTTTCGTATTGGTGAGAGTCAACAATTATGCAGTTGCTGCAGTTGATTCTTCGAATTTCTGGGATATTCTAAGGGTAACAGCCTTCTTAGCTTTATAGCCACAGTAGCCACACTGAAAGTGCTTAAGCAATTCACCTTCTTCGGTCGGTGTAGCTGCCTTAAGGATTTCCTCGCGAACCACTTTAAAGGTCTGGTAGTTACACTCAGGGCATTGCAACGCATGAAGGTGACCTGAATACTTTTCAATCTTAACGTATCCGGTTTCTTCGTCTTTCCATACGTCATAGTCGATGGAGAATACGTTCTCTTCCGCTTGCATACCTTCATCGAGGTAAGCATCTTCTTCATCTTCACTCAAAAGCTTCATTGCCTTACCAGTTTTCGGAGAAATCCGTGGCTTATAACGAAGCTCCTTCAAACGCTTTTCGATGAAGAATGGGTAGTAAAACTTAAGAAGGTTTTGAACAATCAAACCTACAATCATACCCATAGAAATGGTCGTGAATACACGAACAAAGATCCAAAGCGGTGTGAATTCAGTAACGTTTGAATTCGCAAAGAAACAACATCCGGTAATCAGGATTATTGATGCAATCCACAACGTCATGATCTCACTCCTGTTGATAAAATCATACTTCGTCTTGGCATCACTCATCGTAGCCAGCCTGATTATGTGACCGATCACGATCAACACGGCAATCGCCCAAGCTCCATAAGCGATATTCTTTGCCATTGCATTCCAAGTTTCGTATTGTCCTGTCATGGTAGGGGTATGGTAAGGTTATTTTTTGTCCACTGTAGCAAATATATGGTCCTGTTTTAACTTAACCTACAGAAGGCCGTAGGAATAATCGATAAAACGAAGAACAAGTTAACAATTCTCCTGAAATTCTAAAAATCGATTTCAGTTGAGGTTTTTAATACCTGAATTCTTCAAGAAGTAACTCTGAATTTTTTAATAAATCGTCTGACGATTTCAAGCGTTTGATTTTCGCTTTCAACCATACCCATATGGGCGACAGCCGGCAGTACGTGTGTCTCTGATCTAGAGTTCAACTCACTCTGTTTCTTGATAGAGTCAAGAGGAATTCCTCCATCTTTTTCGCCTGCAATAAATAGGATTGGCTTTTGAAATTCTTTCAAAACATCCGTGCTGTCCGGTCGGTTGCGCATGGCTATGGTGTAGGCTTTCACCGACTCTTCGTTTGCCTCTACCGCAATGGACTGAATCTTTTTTATTCCAGGATGATGCTGATCTGCGAAGAGGGGACCTATAAAATTTGATGTAAATTTTCGAACACCATTCTTATCAATGAATTCAATCACTTTATCTCTGGATTGCTTTTTCTCTTCTGAATCAGCCAAAGCCGTGGAGTGAAATAACCCTATAGCAGTGAATAACTCCGGGGCTTTCTTTGCCATCGCTAAAGTGACGTATCCCCCTAGGGAATGACCGATTACAATTGAATTCGAAATATTTTTTTCGCGCAGCCAACTGATCAGAATCTGGGCAACGGAATCAAGTGAGAGTTTTTGCTGAGGTAATGCAGAATGACCAAACCCGGGCAAGTCGGGCGTAAGCACATGAAAATCTTCTGCGAGCTTTTGAGCGAAGGAATCCCAGATGTGATTTGTAAAAGGGAATCCGTGAAGTAAAACGACCGGAAATCCAGCTCCCAACTCACGGAAATACACGGGACTCATGTCAGATTTTTGTCACCGATTCCAACAACTCAACGACCGTTCGTTCGATACCTTCCGGATCAAATCCGCACTCGTGATGCAATTCAACCTGCTCACCGTGTTCAACCACACGGTCAGGAATTCCAAGACGTTTGACCTCGGCCGTGTAGTTATTGTCTGCCATAAATTCCAGAACAGCTGAACCGAATCCGCCAGGCAAGCATCCGTCCTCAAGGGTGATAATCTTTTTATATCGCGCGAAAATTTCATGAAGCATCTCCTCATCAATAGGCTTCACGAATCGCATATCGTAATGCGCCACTTCGATGCCGCGCTTCGCTAATTTTTCAGTGACTTCAACAGCATAATTTCCGATGTGACCGATCGAAAGAATGGCAACTTCTTCGCCTTCGCGGATTTTTCTTCCGGTTCCAACTTTGATTTCCTCCATCGGAGTACGCCACTGTGGCATCACACCCTGGCCGCGTGGATAACGAATACTAAACGCAGATCCTTTTCGCGGAAGTTGTGCTGTGTACATCAGATTCCTTAGCTCGGCCTCATTCATCGGGGCTGAAACAATCATGTTCGGAAGACAACGGAAGTAAGCAATGTCATATGCGCCATGGTGTGTGGGTCCATCCGCACCCGCGAAGCCTGCACGATCAAGACAGAAGTTCACAGGCAAATCCTGGATACAAACGTCATGGACAACCTGGTCGAACGCTCGCTGCATGAATGAACTGTAGATGTTACAGAACGGAATCAAACCCTGCGTGGCCAGGCCTGCAGAAAACGTTACTGCATGCTGTTCTGCAATGCCCACATCGAATGCGCGATCCGGCATCTCCTTCATCATGATGTTCATCGAAGAACCCGATGGCATCGCTGGTGTTATACCAACAATTTTTTCGTTTGCTCGAGCAAGCTCTACAAGCGTATGACCAAACACATCCTGGTACTTAGGAGCCTGTGGTGTGTCGTGAACTTTCTTATGAATCTCTCCGGAGATTTTATCAAATGTTCCCGGAGCATGCCATGTGGTTGCATTACCTTTTTCCGCAGGACCGTAACCTTTGCCTTTTACTGTAACGCAGTGAAGGATTTTTGGCCCCTTGATATTCTTTAGATCATTCAAAATTGTCACAAGGTGATCGACATCGTGTCCATCTACCGGGCCGAAGTATCGAAGATTAAGGGATTCGAAAAAGTTGCTCTGACTGAGGAGCGTAGACTTGATTCCCGTCTCTACTTTGGATGCGATCTCCTGTGCGCTCTTTCCAAAGTTGGAAAGCTTGCCTAGAAGATTCCACACTTCATCTTTCAACTTGTTGTATGTGCGAGAAGTCGTGATATCCGTGAGATAATCTTTCAGCGCCCCAACATTCGGATCAATCGACATGCAATTGTCGTTGAGGACGATCAGCAAATTGGTATCGGAAACACCCGCGTGGTTCATCCCTTCGAAGGCGATACCACCGGTCATAGCACCATCGCCAATCACTGCGATGTGTTGCTTCTCGTGATCATTATTATACTTAGAGGCTACCGCCATTCCCAATGCCGCAGATACGGAAGTGGAGGAGTGGCCCACGCCAAAGGCATCGTATGGGCTTTCCTTCATTTTAGGAAAACCAGACAGTCCATTGTACAGTCTGTTAGTATGAAATAATTCTTTGCGGCCCGTAAGGATCTTATGGCCGTATGCCTGGTGCCCCACATCCCACACCAGTTGATCTTTTGGTGTATTGAAGACGTAATGAAGGGCTACCGTGAGTTCAACCACACCAAGACTTGCCCCAAAATGGCCACCATATACCGATACATTATCGATGATAAATTGACGCAGTTCCTCACAAAGTTGTACGAGTTGAACCTGATCGAGTTTTTTGAGGTCATCAGGACTGTTGATCTGGGCCAGAAGTTTACCCGGGGTAATAAGCATGGTCTAATCCGTTATTTTATAATAAACAGCAAATTAAGGTAAGTGTTTCCTGCAAGCTTCCAACCTCACTAATCAACAAAATTACTTATTTCTCGCGTCTCGAAGGATTTTGAGAGATTATAAATAAATTTGTGCCTCCTATGGTGTCACAAGAAAATTTTGAGGTAAAACTGCCGCTTTTTGAAGGTCCTTTCGACCTTCTGTTGTTTTTTATTGAGCGCGATGAATTGGACATCTATGATATTCCGATTGCAACAATAACGAATGACTTTCTGAGCTATGTGCACCACATGGAAACGCTCAACATTGAAGTAGCGAGTGAATTTATCCTGGTAGCGGCTACCCTGATGCGCATCAAGTCGAAGATGTTGCTGCCTCGCCCGCAGTTGGATGAGCAAGGAAATGAGATTGACCCGCGGGAAGAACTTGTCAAGCATCTGCTCGAGTACAAGAAATATAAGTCAGTAGTTGAAACCTTCCACAAAATGGAAGAGAACGAACTGATGAAGGAGAAGCGCGGAAACCTGATTAAGGAATTGAAGTCGCTTGCGGAAAGCACGAACGTGGAGGCCGAGTTGCAGGATGTAACAATCTTCAAACTGATGACCGTGTTCGAAAAGTGTATGAAACGCTTCGAAGCAGAGAAGAACAAACCGGTTCACCAGGTTATCACATATCCCTACACGGTAGACGGCCAGAAAAAATATCTCGTGTCAGAACTGGCAAAACGAAATCGTATTGCCTTCAGCGAACTGCTTCAGCTGTATCCAACCCGTCTTGGATTGATTTTCAATTTCCTTGCGATTCTTGAGATGCTTGCGTTGCAGCAGATCAGCGTGCAAATTGGTGAAGGCTACAATAATTTCTGGGTAACGCAGCACCAGGCTGAAACAGCATCTTCCGAATCTAATCCGGTAAGTCAGGAATAGAGATCATTGTTGTCGGTGGTCGCTACTTCCTCAAAGAAATTTGCAACCTTTTCCGTTACCGCTTTAAAGTAGCGTTGTCCTTTCTCGGCAGATGCTTTTCGTGGATCGCCCACGCCAGTGTCTTTCGTCACTTGTAGCCACTTGCGTTCTGCCCACGCCCATCCTTCGCGAATGGCGCTGATGCGGAATTTTTTGGCGGCTCCATCACCGGCTTCTGAAAGTGGCCGCACCAGATGCGGTGTGAGGTGCATCATGACGCTCGTCTCCATTTCTCCAGCGTGATCGTCTTTGTTTTCAAAAAACTCTTTCTGATCAACCGATTGATACCAATTGCACGAGCACAGAAACATTTTTGGATACTGAAGACCAAGTTCCCTAATCATCTGACGGAAGTCATTTCCGCCATGACTGTTTAAGATAACCAGTTTATAAATCCCCTGACGATTTAGTACATCAACAACATCGCGCAGCACAGCGAATTGTGTGCTCGGATTCATGTTCATATCAAGCTTTACATCAAACTGCCCCGTGTTCACACCAAAGGGAATGACAGGAAGAACCGTCAATTTTATCCCTTTCGCCCACGCAATGCGGGCACCCTCAGCAGCCACTTGCTCTGCTTCGACAATATCAGTTCCATAAGGTAAATGATAGTTGTGCGCCTCGGTTGCACCCCAGGGAAGGACAGCAAGTTTGTAGTCCGTTTCTTTTACGGTTTTCCAGGTGTTTTCTGCTAGTATGTAAGGCCTCATGAAATCAATTTGAAATTTGACATTTTAAATTTTTCAATTTTTCAATTTTAGAACTGGCCATGCCTGGCATTTCAATACGCTGTGACTTGTTTCGAGAACGCGCGGTTGATAACGCCTACAAAATTTCAAATTTAAAATTTGAAATTTAAAATTAAGACTCCGGAATCGCGATCCGATATTTCTTCCCCTTCTTCACTGTCAGTCGATCATCTCTCAGCCACGGATTGTGCCTTTTGATCAGCTTGTAATTTGTTCCGTTTTGTTTGGCGAACGCAACCAGGTCTTTCACCGTTTCGTCAACTTCGACATAGCGCAGCGGCTCCTCCTGATACATGTGCTTTGGATTGACCTTGAAGCCATAGCGGGAGGGATTTTCGATAATTTCTTTGATCGCTACAATGCGAAAAACATAGCGTGATGTTTCTTCGTTGAGAAACAGGTCGTAATAATTTTTCTCGCCTTGATTTTCAATGGCGCGCTCGATGCCACCCATGCCGCGGTTATACGATGCAGCAACCAGTGTCCAGCTTCCGAACTTACGATATGCTTGATTCAAATACTTGCAGGCAGCTACGGTAGCCTTCAGCGGATCGTATCGTTCATCCACTTCATTTGAAATTTCAAGCCCAAATTCTTTACCGGATGTTTTCAAAATTTGCCAGTAGCCCACCGCTTCGGCCGGGGAGATGACATTCATGAGATTACTCTCAATCAGCGGCAGATATTTAAAGTCTTCCGGGATGTTGTGTTGCTTGAGAATCTTTTCAATCTGCGGAAGCCAGCGCTTTGCGCGTTTGATCAGGAAGATCGTGTTGCTGTGGAAGTAGGTATTGATCTGCAACTCTTTGTCAAGGCGTTCCTTTACATCGGGTAAATTCAACGGCAGAGGCTCGCCCGCGAATGTTGCATTCTCCGGCACATCAAAGGAAATCGCAGGAAGCGGACTGTCATCCATCACAAACTGTGCATCGGCCACCTCTTCGTCAGACATGACAGTACGTGGGGTGTGATCCCTGCTCTCATTAAAGACAATATACGCGAACAAAATAATGAGGCATGAAATCCCCAAAAATGTGCTCAGATCCTTCATTAGAAATTTGGTGACAATAAATATTTTGAATAGAACTCATCGATCACCTTCACCGCATC
>DASWTM010000356.1:0-3223 GCA_036402115.1 Chryseosolibacter sp. | reverse complement strand
CGTTCCGTATGCGATTGACAATCCGCTACAATTACCGTTTTCGACTGAAACTTCTTGTCTTTTACAAATGGATTCAACAACGAATGCTGCTCCAGGGCCTGGTAGAGAATTGCAGCCTTGTATTCCGTTTCTCTGCGAATCATTTCAACACTACGCCTCAGAAAATCTTTGATCACCTGGTTCAGCAAATAGATCGCAAGAACGTTTGGTGTTTCCGGTGTCTGATTTTTTACCGCGTTGCTTTTAAGCGTTGGTATGTTGTGGTATGAGCCGATCGAAATTCCTTTTGCCAAAAGTTGTTCTGCTTTCGCGATACATTTTTGGTTGACGATCCATACGCCAAGTCCTGCCGGAAGTCCGAAGCCTTTCTGTACCGAGAAAAAGACTGTGTCTAGTTTTGTAAAGTCAAAACCAGGGTAGGGCAGAGACGACACAGCATCAACGGCAATCAACGCATTTTCGTTTTGTGCTTTGAAGCTGTGAATGAAATCCAACGGAAGACTTACACCGGTGCTTGTCTCATTGTGTGTAAGGGCAATGAGTTCAGTCGTGCTGACGTTTGAAACAGATGAAAAAGCTTCGCCCTCCTTCACTTCAATCTTTTCAGCTCGCCTGTTCAGTTGCTGTGCGATCTCGTAAAAGCGCTTGGAGAACGAACCATTGACGAAGTGTAATGATCTTTCTTCTACGAGGTTCTGGATGATTCGTTCCCAGATTTCAGTAGCGGACGAGGTAAAATAGACCTGATAGCCGGCTGGCACATTCAGTAACTCACGGATGCCCGTTGTTGTCTCCGACACAATTTGTTCGAACGACTTGCTGCGATGGGAAATGGAAGGTATTCCTGATTTGAACGCCTCACGCGCGTGATCTGCGACTGTAAAATAAAGTTGAGAGGGGCCGGGCGTGAAATTAACATGGTGTTTCATAGCAGGTTACAAAACTATCATTTGCTTACGGAAAAAATAGTTTTTTTTCAACATTGAAAACAAATAGGTTTTCTTCTACGTTCGTATAGAAATTCCCGCTCGGATTTGGGACACGTTTGCTGAACCTAACAATTAAAAACAATACCGAGTGAAGCTTTCAATCGAAATCAGGCCTCATGCTGACGTTCGCGTTAGTACCTCGCCCAAAAAGCAGGTTAACAGAAGAAGGTTGAGATTGGCGGCAGCTCAAAACTTGTCTATTATGGGGTTCAGAAACACCTCACCAAAGCTGAGTGGGTTTTTTTTTGACTAAACTTTCTCTTTTCTGCTTCGGTCGAAGCGCATTCCTGTATTCACTTGAAGGTCTCTGGTTTGAAATGGAATTAGGCATTTGGAATTAGGCATTAGGAATGCAGCTCTTTCTACAACACCCTCAGCCAACTCTCTTGTCATTCCTAATCATCACTAGTTCTGACACGTGCTCGTGGAAGTCCTCGCTAATGCCTAATGCCTAATTTCTAATGCCCAATGCCGTCACGCAAGTAACTACTAGTGAGTCTTATTCGGTGGGGGATTCAGCGCACTGCCGCAATACTTGCAAAACAGCGCGTCCACATCATGTCCTTCCTTGAAGCAGTGTGGACACACTTGCGTGGTGATTTCAAATTTCTTTTGTGATATCATTTCTGCGGATACGATGCCCGTTGGGACGGCAATAATGCCGTAACCCATGATCATGATGATCGAAGCGATCGTTTGGCCAAGAGCAGTCTCGGGTGCAATGTCTCCGTAGCCAACCGTGGTCATCGTCACGATCGCCCAATAAATGCTGACAGGAATGCTCGTGAAGCCGTGCTCAGGTCCCTCAACAAGATACATGATCGTCCCCGCGATCACGACCGATGTCATGACAACAACCAGAAATACGGTAATCTTATGTTGACTGGCTTTAAGTGCTCTGGCCAAATTTTGTCCTTCACCAACGTAGCGCGATAGCTTGAAGATCCTGAAAATCCTCAGCAACCTTAAGCTGCGGATGACCATGAGTGACTGCGTACCGGTCACAAATAAACCGATATAGCTTGGCAGGATCGACAACAGGTCAATGAGACCGAAAAAGCTGAAGATGTATCGCTTTTTCTTTTTGACGGTCCAGAGTCTTGCGAGATATTCAATTGTGAACAGGATGGTGAAGAACCATTCGATGATACGAAGCGTCAATCCATAATCTTCACGAATGGCCGGCACACTTTCGAGTAGAATAATGGCAATGCTCGCAAGAATGCTGACCAGCAATACAACATTGAAAAGCCTTCCTTCTCTTGTATCGGCTTCAAAGATGATTTCGTACCAGCGGTCGCGGGGACTGAGTTGCTTTAGATCTTTCACGCCTTGAATATAGATTTTTCAGGCGTATCCAAGAAAGGCATTGGGAATTAGGCATTGGGCATCAGGCATTGGGCATTAGGAATTAGGCATTAGAAAATGCTTCGAGCTTATTTCAACTTTTTACGTCTAAGCTTTACCATTTGTGTTACTAGGCACTACAGTCAATATCAGACCTAATGCCTAATGCCTAATATAGGACACGGAACTTAATTGTATGATCGATTGCCTTCAGTTTCGCGATGACTTCTTTGTCGTATTCTTTGTTGATGTCGGTGATTACGTAGCCAACGAGTTCGGTTGTCTTGAGATATTGTCCAACGATGTTGATTCCGTGGTCGGCAAGGATCTGGTTGATCTTGGCGAGGATACCGGGTACGTTATCGTGAATATGAATCAGGCGATGCGCGTTGTCGAGAATCGGAAGTGTCAGGTTAGGGAAGTTCACGCTGTTGGAAGTACTTCCCGTGTTGATGTACTCCATGATCTTTCCAGGTACAAAGTTCCCGATGTTCTCCTGCGCCTCAAGCGTGCTTCCACCGATGTGTGGGGTCAGTATGGTGTTTGGCAGTCCGCGAAGTTCAGACTTAAATTCTTCATCATTGCTCACAGGTTCATACGGGAAAACATCAATCGCGCATCCGGCAACTTTTCCGCTGAGTACGTTTTCGCGCAACGCCTGAATGTCGACCACGTGGCCCCGACTCAGATTGATGAAGATCACGCCCTTCTTCATGAGGGCAAATTCTTTTGAACCTATGAGATTCGTATTTGATGCACGTCCATCGACATGCAGGGAAACAACATCCGCCTGTTCCAGCACTTCCTTCATCGAGCGGCACTTCACGGCATTACCCAGGGAGAGTCTTTCTTCTGTATCATAATAGAGAACTTTCATCCCCAGCGAT
>DASWTM010000355.1:0-7131 GCA_036402115.1 Chryseosolibacter sp. | reverse complement strand
GGGCTGATGCTCGTCATCAACATTGTCATCTGGGTTCTTGGGATTGTCTTTGTTCTCGATAATCTTGAATATGATGTCAATGCCATCGTTGCTGGTCTTGGAATCGGTGGTATAGCCATAGCGTTGGCGGCCCAAAATATTCTTGGCGACCTCTTTAACTACTTCGTGATATACTTTGATCGCCCGTTCGAAGTGGGTGATTTCATTGTCGTTGATGATAAGTCAGGCACTGTCGAGTATCTCGGCATAAAGACGACCCGGATCCGAAGCATTTCAGGCGAACAGATCATTATCGGAAACTCTAATCTCACAGGATCGCGCATTCACAATTTCAAGCGGATGATTAATCGGAGGATTGCGTTCACCATCAACATCGATCATCGCACGCCACTTGAAAAAATGAAAATCATCCCAGGATTGCTGAGAAGTATTGTCGAGCAGCAGAAGCCAGTGTTGTTCGATCGCGCTCATTTTGCTGCCTATGGCGACTGGAGTTTAAAGTATGAGGTCGTATACTTTGTGCTTGATGCTGACTTCAATAAGTATATGGACATTCAGCAGAATATAAACTTCCGCATAAAGGAAATTTTGGAACAGAATGGAATTTTCATCGTAGCGACTCCGCACACATCATTTATTCCGGCACCGCCTGCAGAAGTTAAATAAAAAAACTCTGCTTCCCGGAGGAAACAGAGTCGGAAGCCCACAATGTTCAGGATCAAGTGATCGCAAACATATCTCAATGTTAGAAGATGGTAATGCACTTACCAAGCTTGCGCATTTAAAAACCGGAAAAGTCCGGGTACGTTTTGACCGAAGAATTCCGGTTTTTATGGATTCTTGTTCTGTGATCTTGCTACATCCAACTCACCGATACCGGAAAAATCCGGTATTGCCCCACACCTTTGTTTCAAGTATTTTCATGAAAATACGCGGGATGGTAAGCGAGAAAGTTTTTAACGCGTTAATTGTTGAAGACCAACAACTGGTTCGACAGGGATTAATGCTAATCATGAAACAACATTTTACTGGCGTACGACTCTACGAGGCAGGCGATTCAGTGAATGCATTTAGGATACTCTCGCAGTACAAAATTCATATCGTCTTGCTTGACATCGGCCTCCCTATTATGGGGGGTGTTGAAATCGCTGAAAAAATCTTAAAAGAATACCCGAGTGTAAAAATTCTGGTGGTAACGCAGTACAGTGGTGAGGCGTTGATCAAAAATCTTTTGCGCACCGGTGTTCACAGTTTCATTTTTAAGAACAGCGCGCCTAATGAAATAAGAGAAGCTGTAACTACTGTGCTCGATGGCAAGCATTTCATCCCCGAAGTGTTAAAGTCGGCACTCATTCCGATGACCCACATTCCAGCAGTTGCATTTAGCAGGCGTGAAGCGCAGATACTTCTTTTATTGAAGATGGGACGATCGAGTAAGGAGATTTCCGAACGTTTACAACTCACCGAATATACTATCAACAGTTACCGGGAAGCCATGTTAAAAAAGACAAAGACGGGAAACGTAGCACAACTGATTTCTTACGCCTATGAGAACGGAATTTTGGGCTAACGTATATCTGCCACAATCACGATGCGCTGGCCTCTTTTTAAATTCTCACGTCTTATGATAGCGCCAATGTACTCTGCACGTTTGTTAATGTTCAGAATACCCATCCCGTCTGATACCCTCCGACCCGCATAGCTAACTCCATCATCTTCTACGATGATTGAAAGCGTCTGAAGTCCATCCCAGTGCATGTGCACGGAAATGTTCCATGCTGAAGAATGCTTGATCGAGTTCGTGAGCAGTTCCTGCACGATGCGAAACAGGTTGAGTTTGTATTTTTCGGGGATATCAAATGGCAATCCACTCTGAACAAACGTGACTTGGGTCCCCTTGTATCGGTCAAGTTTATGACAAAGTTCCCGGATCACAAACGCAAGATCTACCTGGTCGAACATCTGACCTGAAAGATTCCAAATGTTGGTTCGGATCGACTCAATCACAAGTGTAAGATTTCGTTTCACTTCATTCAACCTACTTTCTGCATACGGTGTTAATGATGCGGCCTCGTGTGTTACAAGTTCCAGGTCAAGGTGAATGATGCTGAGGAGTGTACCAAGTTCATCATGGAGCTCGGAAGAAATCCTACTTCGCTCTTGCTCGATGATTGTGCTAACCACGGAGAACTCCTGATCGTTGACGGCTGAATCGTGTGAAGCAATTCGTTTTGACAAATGCTTGTTTCGCCAGCATTGGAAAGCAAGGATACATGCAGCACACGACAAGAGAAGAAGGAGAATGCTCGCTTCATTGTTTGTTATCATATTTAATTAGAAATTTGTTCAACCACACAGCATCCTCCAATGAAAATACTTTTGTTAATCGGGATTTTAATGATGGCCCAAGGAATTTCTTTTAAAGAAAAACAGCTTCAGTTTAGTCGTGTGAAAGATGCGTTCACTGAAAAAGAAAAAACGGTAAAGCAGTATTTTTCAAAAGCTAACCTCCCATATCAAGGGTTTGCACTTTTTATCCGGGCATTCAAAAAGGAAAGAATTGTTGAAGCCTGGGTAAAAACTTCCGGGGATAAATTCGACCTGCTCGTCACATTCCCTTTTTGTGAAACATCTGGAAGCCTTGGACCAAAACGTAAGGAAGGCGATTTACAGATTCCTGAAGGCATTTACACACTCAACTATTTCAATCCACAGTCGAACTTTCATCTGTCACTCGGTGTGAGCTACCCAAACGCTTCAGACAAAATTCTCAGCGACAAGAAACATCCGGGCGGTGCCATCTATATCCATGGCAATTGTGTGACAATCGGATGCATTCCAATAACGGATGACAAAATTAAAGAACTGTATGTTCTTGCAGTCGAAGCACGAAACAACGGACAACAAAATATTCCGATCCACATCTATCCATCTCGTCTCGATGACAAAGGCCTTACTTTGTTGACGACCGATTACGCGGGGTCACCGCATCTTAAATTTTGGCAAAATCTCAGACCAATCTTTGACGATTTCGAGAACACGAAAAAGTTGCGTGTCGTGAAAGTTAACTCTAAAGGCGAGTATTATTTTTAACTCTACCACAAAGAAGTAGCACCAGTCCTGAGCAATTCCGCCCTGCGGAATTAGCGAAGGACCCCTAACTTAATATAGATAAACGTCAAGTTTGACTGACTTGATAAAGTATCGGTGAGATCGAAGTCGTATACTTTCCTAAGTCTTTAGTGTAGGATAATGTAAGAAATAGAGAGGGTCAAGCGGTCAGAGTACACTGCACGTAATGATCAACCGATAGCTATTGAGAGCTCGTCTTCGAAATAACCGGTACTTTATGGGGAGCATCAGGCTAATTTGTGAATGGGTATCTATGTAGGGCCCTTCGCTCGTCCCGCGGGGCGGGATGGCTCCGGGACTGCGATGGCTCGGGGACTTGGTTTTTTTTATTTAACACAAAAAAAGGCACGAGTGACGTGCCTCTTTTTATTATTTCAGAAGTAACTAAACTCTCGCTTCTGCTTTGTTCATCACAGAGGTTTGTACCTGGATTGATTCGTGGTGAATAAGTTTCAGCAAGTCGTTGGTGAACTCCGGGTTGAGGCCCATTGCTTTTCCTAATGAGATACGTGTCGCCACGATTTCTTCCCAGCGTGATACCTGTAGGATTGTCACGTTATTTTCCTTCTTGTACTGACCTATCTTCTCAGAGATCTTCATACGTGCTGAGATCTTCTGCATGATTTCGTCATCGAGTTGGTCAATCTGTTCACGCAAAATGCTAAGCGTATCTTTGAACATCTTGTTGTCAGAGGTTACCGCGCGGACTACGAGGCCATCGATAATTTTCGCCAACGATGCTGGCGTTACTTGTTGCTTCGCATCGCTCCATGCAGCATCCGGGTTGATATGGCTTTCGATCATCAATCCGGCCATGTCGAGGTCGAGTGCTTTTTGTGAGATAAGCGCGATGAGGTCGCGGCTTCCAGCGATGTGGCTTGGATCACAAATAATATCAAGTTCAGGAATCCGTGTCTTCAATTCGATTGACATATCCCACATTGGCGCGTTGCGGAAAGGACCTTTTTCGAAAGAAGAGAATCCACGGTGAATTGCCGCAAGCTTAGTGATACCCGCTTTGTTTAAACGCTCAAGTGCACCGATCCAAAGTTCCAGATCTGGGTTCACCGGATTCTTTACCATTACGGGTACGTCAACACCTTTAAGCGAATCTGCGATCTCTTGCACAGAGAATGGATTCACGGTTGTGCGTGCACCCACCCAAAGAATATCAACACCGGCTTTCAGACACGCTTCAACGTGGGCTGCGTTGGCAACTTCCGTTGTCACAGGCAGGCCTGTTTCTTTCTTTGCCTGAACAAGCCACTTCAAACCTTCTTCACCGGCTCCTTCGTACTGACCCGGCCTTGTACGTGGTTTCCAGATACCAGCTCTCAGTGCGTGTACCTTGCCCGTTGCAGCGATCTGCTTCGCGGTGGCAATCATCTGGTCTTCGGTTTCCGCGCTGCACGGACCGCTGATGATGATGGGTTTGCTGGCGGTTGGCAGCCAGGTTGAAATGGATTCGAGTTGCAATGCCTTTTTCATACGTGTCAAAAATCTAAAGTTACGAATATTATTTTTCTGTTATGGTGGCGGGCTTCTGCTGTTTCAGTTCGATGCCCTCTAAAGTTTTCCTTATTTGATTAGCACGTGCCATGATCTTGTGCAATTCATTCACATCGCGTTTCATCAGGTGATACTGGAATCGCTGCAGGTGCATGATATACTCCAACAATGCCTGGCTGAGATACTCGGCATTCTGCTCGAAGATCGGTGCCCACATGTCTGGTGAACTTTTTGCAAGACGAACGGTTGACGCGAAACCGCTACCTGCCAGGTTGAAAATATTTTTCTCATCCTGCTCAATATCCAGAACAGTTTGTCCAAGCAGGAACGCACTCACGTGCGACAGGTGGGATACATAGGCCACATGTTTGTCGTGCTCGATAGGGTCCATGAAGATCGTTCTCATCTCCAGCGCATCAAAGATCTGCTGGGCTACATCGCGCGCTTTCGCGGATGATTTGTCAGGCTCGCAAATGATGTTTGTCTTATTCTTAAACAAGCCGCTGAACGCAGCATCCGGACCCGAGTTTTCTGTTCCTGCGATCGGGTGCGCAGCTACAAATTGTGAACGTCTTGGATGTTTTTCAATCGCCTTGCAGATCTGCGACTTTGTTGAACCAGTGTCGATCACAATCGTGTTATCGTCAATCAGATCCAAAACCTTTAACAAAACCGAACGAATCGCATTCACCGGAATCGCAGTGATAATCAGATCAGCCTGTCGAACGGCTTCTTCAAGTGAGCGCGTCTCATCGACAAGCCCGATCTCCACAGCGCGTTCAGCGTTGCGCTTGTTCTGCTCAACACCGGTCAGCGCAGTAGCCATGCCTGCTTTTCGCAAGTCGATCGCCATGCTCCCACCAATCAATCCCAAACCAATAACCGTTGTTCTCATTTATTTATACTTGAGGGTTGGCGACTCGTTAACGTTTTCTTCTCAAAGTTGAAATTCTGAATCCGCGTGAGGGCTTCATTCAGCTTCTCAACGGTACAACACAGGGAGATACGGATAAATCTTCTTCCGGCTTCTCCGAAGATAAAACCCGGTGTGATGAACACTTTCGTTCCATAAAGGATTTCATCGATCCATTTTTCCACATCCTTTATTTCGTCCGGTGCCTTCGCCCAAACAAACAATCCGGATTGTTTTTCTGAATAAGTGCATCCTAGCTCGTCAAGGATCTGCCGCGCCACAGACTTTCTCTCCGAATACATCTTGTTGAGTTCAGTGAACCACTCTTTCCCATTCTTCAATGCCTCGGCTGCTGCGTGCTGAATTCCAAGAAACATTCCGGAATCCATATTGCTTTTTACTTTCAACACTGCGTCAATAAATTCTTTCTTACCTGCAACCCATCCAAGACGCCAGCCTGCCATGTTGTGGGATTTTGAAAGTGAGTTCAACTCTAATGCAACTTCCTCCGCTCCTTCAATAGATAAGATTGACATTGGATTGTCATTGAGAATCATGCTGTAGGGGTTGTCATTTACAATCAGGAATTGATTCTTTCTTGCAAGGTCGACCAGCTCTTTCAGCTCTGCCTTTGATGCCGTACGACCAGTTGGCATGTGCGGGAAATTAACCCACATCAACTTCACTTTTGAAAGATCGCTTTTCTTCAACGCATCGATATCGATTCCCCAATTCAATTCTTCTTTCAACGCGTACGGTCTCAACTTCGCTCCCACCAGGTTAGCAACCGATGAATACGTTGGATAGCCAGGGTCAGGAATAAGCACTTCTTCACCTTCGTTCACAAAGGCCATGGCAATGTGCATGATACCTTCTTTCGAACCCATCAACGGCAAAATTGAAGTTTCCGTATCCAGCTTCACGCCATAGATGTTGTTGTAGAAGTCTGCGATTGCCTGTCTGAATTGCGGAATACCTTTGTAGTTCTGGTAGCCATGATTCGCAGGATTTTTCGCTGACGCGATGAGTGCGTCAATCGCATTCACTGATGGCGCCTGATCGGGACTTCCTATGCCGAGGTTTATCACACGGTGCTCAGGTGTATCCAACGCCCGCACTTCGGCCAGCTTCCGGCTGAAGTAGTATTCTTCTACACTTGCGATTCGTTTTGCGGTCTCAATCATAATTTAGTCATTAGGCATTGGGCATTAGGCATTAGGAAATACATCGTTGTTTATTCACGGTTTTCTTTGGTATTTGGAATTTGGGACTTGGAATTTGAAATTCTTCATTTGTATTCAATCTTCGCCTTCTTGTACTCGCCTAACACATTGAGGTTCTTCACTTGTCTCAGTACCTGGCGCATGGCTTGGTCGTAATTTTTACGTTTTGACCACTCCACATCAATGTGAATGGAGTATTCGCTTGGTTTGCCGATGATCGGAATGGATTGGATCTTCGTCAGGTTGATGGTGTTGTTCTTGAATGTTGTCAACGCATCTGCCAGACTTCCAACCTCGTTTGCCACTTCAAAGCTGATCGATGCTTTGTTGGCCGCGTCATCATCACTCGCTTTC
>DASWTM010000354.1:0-6992 GCA_036402115.1 Chryseosolibacter sp. | reverse complement strand
ACGTGAATTCACCGAGCTTGAACGGTTCACCAATAACTGTTTCTGTTTTCGCTTCCTTCTGAATAAATTCAGTAAGGCGCTGAAGTAATGTTTCAAAATTCATTTCCATAAGAATATTTATTTGGTTAAGTAAAAACGAATGAACGCCCACAGCATCCGATGAAGACGTGCCTGGATCCAAATGTCAAGGAGATAGTTCCTTTCAAAATTCACATTGAGGACAACAGGTCCACGGCTCAATAATGGGCCTACCGGAAATAGCTGAGCGTTCAGGACCACATCATCAAAATCAATATTGCAGACAAAGCGCTTGCAACGGAAACTTGAAACTAAGCGGGAGAAAAAATTCAGCCAGGCATCCATTGACTTCCGCATCTTCTTACTTTTCGTAGCTCGTTTTTTCTCTCGCGCATCTTTTCGCGCTGCGGCCTGTCGATTTATTTCCACGGGAAATCCAAGTATCCGCAGCTTCATCGATGGACTTTCACCCGGATGGAATGACCATTTCACCGTACCAGTCTGCTGGATGGTATAGAGATGTGACTGCGTATTTACCTGGATATTGACAGGCATGAAGAGAATCCACAGTAGCGGAAATAGTACAATCGAAAATATGATAGCTGCAATGATCATCCGGCTCACTTCTTGGTCGAGGGTGGCATTGTTCCATAAACATAATCCCAGACCGGTGACGAAACACCAAAGACGACTTCACCGTCCTTGTAGTGATGTATCGCATGATTTACCCAAAGTAATTTGAACCATCGCTTTGGCGGTGGATAGGCGTGCACCATATAATGAACCGACAAATAACACGCATAGCCAACCAGGAAGCCCGGCATGAACGCGAACGCATGATCGCCCATCATAATCCGAAAGAAAAGCAGCAATACCGTTGCAATGGTTATGCTTAGCAAAGGTGGCATAGCCAAGCGCTCTTTATCTTTTGGAAATTCATGATGGACACCATGTATCGTGTACTGAAATTTCTTCTTGAAAGTGGTGGGCGTTGGAATATGGAATAAATACCGGTGAACATTGTATTCAACCCACGTAAAAGCAAGAACTCCAACACAAAACAGGAACACCGTCAACTTCCACGAAAGTGACGTGTGTGTTATGCTCCAATAAAGAATGGCACTCGAATAAACCAGAAAAACGGACACCGGAATTGAAATATGGGTGCGGGAAAGCCGTTCGAGCACGGGTGAATCAAACAGCCTTTTTGACCCTGTGCTCTTTGGTCTCACTTCTGGAGTAGAGATTTCACTATTCATATAGCTTGAGGTTTTTTCTGGAGGAGTAAAGGAGCTGTTTCACTTTCTTGTCATCGACTCTTGGATAATCTGCAAAATATTCGTGCGATGGATCGAGAACCGACTCCATCTTAATGAACTTCAGGTCATCTGCTTCCGCACTAACAACGCGTGCAGCCTCAGCTGCTACGATGGGGACCGCCACCACGACTTTCAATGGATTTTGCTTTTTTATATCCCGGAGGCACGCGAGTATGGTATCACTGGTTGAGAGCATGTCATCAACCAGTATCACGGTTCGGTAACGCAACGACTGAGGCTTGATAGAACCGTAGTATTTCTTCCGCTCAGCGGCCATGGCATTGCGGAGAAGTAAGATTTGATGGTAAACGTAATCCTGTGGGATTGTGTGAGAACAATCATGAATGAAGACTTCATCCTCGCTCACAGAACCGATTGTCTTTGTCGCATCCGCGGGATGCTTAATCTTCCGGCAGGGAATTACTTCAAGGGGTGATATCAATTCCGCTGCTACCACTGATGCCACAGAAACTCCTCCATGCGGGATGCCAACCACGATTGCATTGCTATTCCGGTACTCGGCTAGTAGTTGACCTAATTGGTGTCCTGCCTCTTCCCTGTTTTGAAACAGTGCGTTCATCATAACCGGTTGCATATCGTACTTGTTTGTAACAAAACTATTAGCCCCATATTGGTTTAGATATGATTTCGCTCACGGAGAGGTGATGATTGATATCCGCGGCCAGGGCGACATACATGACCTGAATCATCATTTATCAAGGACGATTATCATGTTGAAACGGGGGCAAAGGGAATACTTTGGAGGCATGACTGAGGTTAAATCAGAGATCCAATTCCTTCGCGGGCCACAGTCACGCTGGGAAGAATTCAAATTTACGGTGAAAACGGTGGTTGAATTTGTGAGAGGCTTCAGAGCTTTACACTTTGTCGGGCCTTGCGTAACGTTTTTCGGCTCAGCGCGATTTGACGAGCAGCACGAATACTACCAGTTAACAAGGAAGGCAGCAGGCGAAATGGCAAAGCTCGGCTTTACAATTCTAACCGGTGGCGGCAAGGGACTGATGGAGGCTGCGAACCGCGGAGCGAAGGATGTTGGAGGAAAGTCAGTCGGGTGCAACATCGTTCTGCCCCTGGAACAAGAGCCGAATCCTTACCTGGACAAATGGGTTAGCATCCGCTACTTCTTTGTGCGAAAAACACTTCTGATTAAGTACTCGTTTGCTTTCGTTGTAGTGCCTGGTGGCTTTGGCACCCTTGATGAGTTCTTCGAAGCATTGACGCTGACTCAAACCAAAAAGATCAACCAATTTCCGATCATTGTCTTCGATCGTGCCTATCATAAAGAATTGCTTGAACATATCGAGCAAATGAAAAAGAAGAAAACGATCTCGAAGGAAGATCTTGACCTAATTCTTGTCACCGATTCGATAGACGAGGCGTTGGCATTTATCAAGGATCAGAGCATCGCCAGATACGGACTAATTCCGGAGAGAAAGAGATCACCCATGCGGTGGCTATTCGAACGCAATTAATAACTCAATGCCATAATTATGAAAATCGATCGTAGACATATTCTTTTTACAATTATCCTGATTATTGTCCTGATCTCTCTTGCCATCCGCGTATGGGGCTGATCACCAATTTATTCTGGATTTTCAAAGGTAACTTCAACCTGCGTACCTTTACCAGGCTCACTTGTCAGTTTGACCGAACCTTTCAACATCTCTACATAATGCTTCATGATGTGCAAACCAAGTCCCGTGCCTTGCACAGCTCCGGCATTCGATGCCCGGTAGAATCGCTGAAAGAGGCGCTTCTGATCCGGCTCCGGAATTCCGATCCCGTGATCCTGTACTGTCAAGTGAACCCTACTGTTAACTAATGATTTTACGTAAATCGGTGAGTTGTCATTTGAATACTTGATCGAATTGGTAACAAGGTTACTCAGGATATTGCCAAGCAAGACAGGATCAGTAGTGATCTCGTTTTTACCCGTATGGCTGTAGTGGATCGTCTGCCCTGGCTTGGCGAAAGTTTGCAGATTGGTGCATATCCCTGCAACGAATTGCGGCAGATCGGTTTTTTCTAAGTTTGGCTTTATCTGACCTTCTTCAATTTTTGTTACGGATAGAAACTCATCCAGTATTGACGTGAGGTTGTTTACGGATGACTTAATTCTCGTCAGGTGCTTGAGGCATTTTTCCTTGTTTTCCGCACCGATGAAATTCTCCAGCAGGAATGCGGATGACAAGATCGTAGTCAATGGCGTCCTGAATTCATGTGAGGCGAGTGTCACCAAGCTAGACTTGAGTTTGTTTAGTTCGATTTCTGCTTCAAGTGCCTTCTTAGTCTCATCTTCCGCCCTTTTGTGTGTTGAAAGGTCAACGAGGGAAGTAAGCAAGCATTTCTTATTAGATAGGGAAACAACATGCGCATCGATAGATACGTAAATTTGATCTTTATCTTTCGGTTTTATGTAAACTTCTGTGTGCCTAACCACTCCAGCGTGTTCGGCATCGCCAAGAATCACGCTTCGCTGCTTTTCACTTTCAATAACACCAAGTTCTACCAGAGTCTTACCTAGCATTTCGTGAATGCTGTAGTTCAACGTGCGGGCGAACCCTCTATTGCAGTTCACAATTTTCCCGGACTCCAATTCGCTTATCGCTATCGCGGTTGGACTTTCATAAAAGATCTTTTCGAATAATACGTGGGCGCGCCTCAATTCTTCCTGCGCTTTTTGCCGTTTGTTAAAGTTATAACGAGTTACAAGAAATGTGGAAAGTACTAATACAGCGATTCCAAGGAGCAAGGCATTAAACGCAACCATAAAGGCGTTGAGGCTTTCACTATTCGCAAGTTGATGCTTCTGAAGAATGGCATTCTGCCTCTGCTTAATGAAGCTTATCTTGGATGTAACGTTGTTGCGTAGTTCAATACTTTTAATGAAGATTTTTTCGATTGAGTCTTCTGAATGCTTTCCGCGGACGAGATTGATGATTGAGTCTGAAACAACCAGAAAGCTTCTGAGACTGGTTTCCAATGAATCGATGGAAGGTTTACCATTCCCCGTTTTCACTGCCAACTGCCGCAACTCAGCAAGCCGGGAGAATAATCCGCTGCTCGATGCTGCGTATTGCGGATACCGCGAGGCATCATTCATAATGATAATCTGGTTGACGCTCAAGCGCGTGTCCTGATAGCTGGACGAAACCTGATCACATTTATAGATGATGTCGTAAGTGTCGTTAACAAGTTTCGCAGTTCGGAGCGTATTCTCATTGTTCTGGTAGCTTACCACGCTCAGAATGGCAACTGACGCTATTAAAAGAATAAAAAGAAATCCCAGAATGGTTTTGAATGAGATCATAGTTGACGGAACTCCAATATCTGCCTAATCCAAATGTAGAGCCCCTGCTTCCACCAATTCAATGACATTCGTCATCATTTAAGTAAAAATCAGCGCATCTATGGGCCAAATGGGTCTTTTTCATGAGACGGTCTCCTTGAGCAACAATCCGCGCACGTTCTCGTTTGGTAATGCATCTTTTTGTGAAACGTCTTTTCTATTCGACATGACAATTGCAAGTCTCCTGATGCGTAGTTCGACATCCGTAATAACATTCATGAAATTCATAAAAGCTTCGTAGGGAGAGCTGTAGGGGCTGAAATACTGATGCACTGTTCCGTCCGAGCCATTTTTGGTCGACATGTAATAGAAGTGATCGCTTGTTTGCAAGTTCCGGTAAGCGTCAATCAGCTTTCTGTTATTGCTTTCAATAATTGAATCATGGAATTTATACAGCGAACCGAACGCATCGCGCTGCATGTCGTTCCCAAGCCATGCCGAAAGGTCACGCGCTTCATCAGCCCAGGAAATAACTCGCTTTGCCGTGAGAACTTCGGTGGATGGTAACAACAATGCTGCCTCCGATGGATTGACAAAACGAATCTTCTCTTCGGCAAGAATAGTTTTTATAAAATCCTGAAGAAATTCGAAAATCCCGGAGTCATTTTTTTTGTGTTCACCAAATGTCTCATAATCCATTGCCAGGTTGACAAGTTTCTCGGTTGCCGGAATAGCACTGATCCATTTTGCAAACTTTACTCCTGTCAGTGGCCATTCACTCCAATTCTTGTCTGAATAACGAAAGGCTATGTCATCACTGAGCCGGTAATTCCTTGGCATGAGCACGAGGTTCTTTTCGGGATGGCGGTAAAGATTGTTGGCCGTCCGACCATTCAAGACTTTTTCAATTCCATCCACATACATTCCTGCGAAACCAAGCTCCGCAGCGGTGGCCCCAATCGCATCCGAATAAATAAGCTCCGTATTTCTAAAGAACACCGGATCAACACCAAGCACCTCATTCATTCTTTGCCTGTGAAGTCCAACCTGCTCGATAAATTCTTCCCGATTGATAAAATACGCCAGCGAGTGATAGTAGGTTTCCCCGAGGAACTCGACTGAACCCGTCTCCGCCAGCTGACGAAAGCTCTGCAGAACCTCGGGAGCGTACTGCTCAAACTGTTCGAGTGCTGTGCCGGAAATGGAGAACGTTACTTTGAACTCCGGATGTTTCTCGATCATCTTCAACAGCAACTGATTTGTTGGAAGATAACAATGCTTGGCGATGCGGCACATAATCTCCTTGTTGAGTACATCATCGAAGTACTTGTCATCCAGGCCAACGTCAAAGAACTGAAACCTCTTCAGTCGTCTCGGCTGATGAACTTGAAAATATAGATTGATGTATTGCTGATCAGAGTTCATGATAGAGTTGGTTTAACTTTTTAGCGGCACGCGCCCAGGTGAGGGACTGAATTTCCTTTTTGCTATTGGTTTTCAATGATGAAGATAGCCCCTTATGTTTCAATACGTTAATGATCGCATCTGCGAGCGCATGGGTGTCCCAGAAGTCCACCTTGATGGCGTGGTCCATCACTTCAGCCACTCCTGACTGGTTTGAAACGATCACAGGCACACCAGCTTGCACGGCTTCCAGTGGCGTGATCCCAAATGGCTCCGAGACAGATGGCATCACATAAACATCGGTGACCGACCAGATCTGATGTACCTGTTTTCCTTTCAAAAAGCCTGTGAAATGTATCCGTGATGATAACTTCTGCTGCGCAACCTGGTTGATCATCTCCGGCAACATGTCTCCCGATCCAGCCATGATGAAATGTGCTTCCGGAAAATGCTCCAGCACTTTTATGGCGGCTTCAATAAAATATTGCGGCCCTTTCTGATAGGTAATTCTTCCAAGAAATGTTACCACCTGATCACTGATCTTCGGAATAAACGAGAAATCTAACGCTTCAGAGGGCATTACACCATTGTGAACAACGTGGACTTTCGCTGGATCTGCTCCGTACTTGCCCGTTACGATGTCTTTCGTCAGCTGACTTACGGTGATGATCATGTCTGCTTCCATCATCCCCTTTCTTTCAATCTCAAACACTCGCGGGTCAACATTCTTCTCTCCCGCCCTGTCAAATTCAGTTGCGTGCACATGAATAACAAGCGGTTTACCACTAATCTTCCGGGCTTCGATACCAGCGAGATAGGTAAGCCAGTCATGTGCGTGAATCAAATCGAATTCATTTTGTGCAGCGATGACTCCAGCGACTTCAGCGTACTTTGTAACTTCGTCAAGCAATGACGGACCGTATTTACCTGTGAAATTATAC
>DASWTM010000353.1:0-22916 GCA_036402115.1 Chryseosolibacter sp. | reverse complement strand
CGCGGTGACATGGACTGGCGTGGACCTGATGATGCCACGATCAATTCGAGTCCGAACGTGGTGCGCGATGCGGTGATTTACTATAATCCGACTAAGGATCTACGGCTCGGCTTCGGCCAGACTAAACTTCCCGGAAACCGGCAACGCGTGATTTCCTCCGGAGATCAGCAGTTTGCCGATCGCTCTATTGTGAATGCTACGTTCAACATTGACCGTGACTTTGGTTTTTTTGCCCACTACACGCAAAACTATTTTATCCTTCGGGGATCGTTAACGTCAGGGGAGGGCAGGAACTCCGTCAACTCGAATAAAGGTCTTGCGTATACCGGCCGCGTTGAGCTGCTTCCGCTCGGAAAATTTACGGGTACAAACGACTATGTGGAAGGTGACTTGGAACGTGAACAAACGCCAAAGCTTTCGATCGCTGCAACGTATAGTTTGAATGACCTCGCATCGCGCCAGGCCGGCCAGCTAGGAAATGATTTATATGCACCGCGTACAATCGAGAACTACGAGCTTGACTTGCTCTTTAAATACAACGGATGGGCCTGGTACAACGAATACATGAAGCGCGAAGCAACGGACCCCATAACCGTATTACAAAGCGATCCATCCCGTACCCGATCCATCTTTGCCGGAGAAGGATATCTCACCCAACTCAGCTACTTGTTCAGAAATAATTTTGAAATCGCAGCGCGTTACTCCACTACCATTCCGAATAAGTCTTTATACGACAACCCGCAATACCCGGCACTCAATGAGACACAACTGAAGCAAGTTGAAGTGGGCGTCACAAAGTACCTCGTTGGGCACCGTCTGAAAATTCAGGGGAACGTGCTCTACGGGGAACGCATGGACATGAATGCAAAGCGTTTTGATTCGGGATTCTGGTCTGGTATATTCCAGGTTGAAATAGGATTTTGATTTCGCTCCATGCAGCAACGTTCAAGTCTCTTCCAGCTTGCCGTTGTCGTCAGTGCGCTCGGATTTTTTGTCGATGTCTACGACCTCTTATTGTTCGGAATCATCCGCAAGCCAAGCCTGGCAGATCTCGGACTCACCCCGGAGGAAATTCTGGTCCAGGGTGAATTCATCATCAGTGTGCAGATGGCTGGCCTTCTTGTCGGTGGAGTTCTCTGGGGAATCATGGGCGACAAGAAGGGGCGGCTCAAGGTTCTCTTCGGATCGATCTTACTCTATTCACTTGCAAACATTCTCAACGGCTTCGTAACAACCATCCCCCAGTATGTCATTCTGCGATTTCTTGCTGGCGTTGGACTTGCAGGCGAACTCGGTGCGGGCGTCACACTCGTCAGCGAACTCTTGCCGAAAGAGAAACGCGGCATCGCAGCTGCAATGATTGCTTCGTTTGGAATTCTCGGTGCCGTAACGGCTTTTTTGTTAAATACAGTGTTCGACTGGAGAATGTGCTATTTTATTGGCGGTGGCCTCGGATTGCTGTTGCTGATGCTGCGCGTGTCAGTGCAGGAAAGCTCTATGTTTGTCGCGTTGCAAAGTAAATCTGCTGAACGCGGAAATTTCCTGATGTTCTTCAATAACAAGAACAGGATGAAGAAATACTTTCAATGTATCATGATCGGTTTGCCAGCGTGGTACATTATAGGTGTGTTGGTCACATTCTCGGACCAGTTCGGAAAGGAGTTCGGTATAGCGGGGATTGATCCTGGCAAGGCGATCATGTTTTTGTACCTGGCGATTGCATTCGGTGATCTCAGTGTCGGCTTACTCAGTTATAAAATGCAAAGCCGGAAGAAGGCGCTTTTTATTTTCTACGGAATTACCATTGCCTTTACCGTTTTGTTCTTCATTCAACCCGGACGAGATGCTGACATTTTTTATCTCATCTGCGCTGGCCTTGGATATGGAACAGGATTCACGGTCGTGTACATCACAATGAGCGCGGAACAGTTTGGAACCAACCTGCGTGCATCCGCTGCAATCAGCATCCCCAATATGGTTCGTGGCGTGCTGCCGCTGATCATCATCCTCTTTAAATTTAACAGAACGATTTTTGAAGACTACGTCACCGGTGCGTGGGTGACCGGTGCAATTTTATTTGCTATCGCTATCCCGTCTGCCTGGATGCTTGAAGAAACATATGGGAAAGATCTCGATTACGTTGAGGAATAAGATCTCAGTCACAAGGGGCACAATTTGGATAAAAAAAGCAAAGCCCCGGCACAGAATGCAGAGGCTTTGATAAATCCCTTTTCCTTTCGCTGGTATTGCCCAGATCAAGTTTTAAGAATATGCTCTCAGGTCTTGCGACCACTCCTGAAGAGATTTATGCAACTAACATCAAAATTTCTGTGCCATGGTCAAGCAGCTGCATGCTATTCATGCTTGAGTGAGTCTGCTGGATTCACAAGCGATGCTTTCAGCGTGTGCCACGCAACAGACAGGCACGCAATGCCAAGCGCAGTTATTGCTGCAACAATAAAGTAGTACGCATTCAGTTCAATGTGATACGCGAAGGTTGATAGCCATGAATCCGTTAGCCAGTAGCCAACGGGCAAGCCGATCGAAATGGCTATCACAACGAGAAATAGAAAATTTGATGTAATGAAAAGTACGATCGATGCAGACGTGGCTCCGAGTACTTTACGGATTCCGATTTCTTTTCTTTTTCGCTCCGCAGTGAACGATGCCAGCCCGAACAGGCCGAGAGCTGAGACGAGCACGGCTAATCCTGCAGAATATTTAGAGAGTACCGAGACGCGCTCCTCTGCTGCGTAATGTCGCTGGAAGTCATGATTGAGAAAATGATATTCGAACGCAAGTCCATTGTTGTGTTGCTGATAGACTTTTGAAAGGTCTGCAAGTGTTTCCTTTTCATTCCCTTTCTCGATCCGGGCAACCAGTGTCCATGATCTGTCTTTCTGCAGTCGGATAAATAGAGGTTTCACGTTCGAATAAAGCGATTGAAAATGAAAATTTTCAGTGATACCGATAATTTTAAACTGTTGGCCCTGGAACGTGATGGGTTTGTTCAACGGATCCTGAATGCCTAGAATATCGATCGCTTTTTGATTGAAGATAATTTCCGGGATCTCGGAGATGATCCTTGAGGAAAAGGCTCTTCCTTCCACGAACTTGATTCCGATTGTCTCCAGGAAATCATAATTGACAACCATGGAAGCGAATGGTATTTGCGCACCTTCCCACGTTACTGTTTCATTGTTGCCGCCCGTCACAAGATTTCCCCACATGCTTGATGCGTTTGTTACTCCGGTCGTATTTTTAATTGCGGTAATAAGGCTTTCTACGCTTTGCATCGTCCCAGGTCCAGGATCGAAAATGATCACATTGTCTTTATCGAAGCCAAGATTTTTAGTTTGCACGAACTGCACCTGTTTATAAACGACTGCAACTCCGAGGATAAAAATTATCGATAATGCAAATTGAAAGATGACCAGACCTTTTCGTAAAATGAACTCCGATGAATTCGTTGGGATGGTTCCCTTCAAAACGCTTAATGGGTTGCGACCAGAAAGATAGAACGCTGGATAACAACCTGCGAGTAAACCCGTGATGAGTGCAATAGCAACAAAGGGGGTTAACTGTGCTGCTGAAAGTGTTAAATCTTTGCCAGTGACCAGTGAAAATGGTTCGATCGCGACTGTGACAACTCCGACTGCAACAATTAACGCGACAATACTTAGTGCAACGGACTCAGTAAGAAACTGACCAACGAGTGTTGACTGCCGTGCACCAACTACTTTTCTTACACCTACGCCCTTCAGGTCAGTCGTGGCTTTTGCCGTGGCAAGGTTCATGAAATTGATGCAAGCAATGAGGAGCACAATGATACCTACGATCCCAAACAATCGGACATACGTAATCCGTCCTCCAGTTTGCACTCCGTTTTCATACGTTCCGAACAAGTATAAATCCGAATACTTAGTGGCGAACAGCATTCGGTTCGCTTGAGCTGGATCCTTTCTTGTTAGGAACCCTGATACTTTTTGGTTGAACGCATCGATGTCGGCATCTGGACGAAGTGTAAGAAATGTTGAAGGACCATAGTCGAACGCCTTCATGTCGAGCTTGAGTTTGTTGCGTAAAAAATCGAAAGACAAAACAAATTCAAATTTCTCGGATGCCGATGGAGGAAGGTCCCGAAATACGCCTGTCACCATGGTTGTATTTTGCATCCCTGGAATTTTCCAGTCAATATTTTGTCCGATAGCCGCATCTGCATTGGTGAACAACTTTTTAGCAAGGCTTTCAGAGATAACAACGGCATTGGGGTCTACGAGCACATCAGGTCGAGTGCCAGCGAGCAGTTCAATGTCAAACGTATTGAAAAAGTCGCGCCCTCCGAACTTCCCGAACGCTTTTATTGATGTTTCACTGGCGTTCACCACGAACTTCGGAAACCATTGGACGGGTGTCGCGACCGTTGCGTGTTCGATTTCCGGAAATTCTTCGGCAAGCTTTTCTGCAAGCACCTGCGGAGTTTGTTGCGTGGTCTGAGTTCCCGTAGGAGTGGTGGTGTGCTCCATCACCTGGTACACCACATTGTTATCGTCAACAAACTTATCGACCTTGAGTTCATCTTCAATCCATAAATAGATCAAAAGAGCGCATGCCAGCGCACTGGATAATCCGATGACATTAATGAGAAAGGTTGTCCTGAATTTTCTTGATTTCCGGACGAAGAGGAGCAGATGGTGATACAGCATAAGCTTAAGGTAGTCAGAATTTTCAAATGGATAGTCTACCAAAAGATGCAGCGGCTATAACTATTCCATAAACGCCAATCCCTTAAGATCCAATTCCTGCAATAATTGTTTCAATGGAACTCAACCAGTCGGCATTGGTGAATCCCTTTGATTTTTGATTTTTGGTCCCGACAGCTATCGGGATTGATTATTGGTGCTTTCCCCTTTTAGAACTTCTGTGTGTACGGTAAAATAATATGAAACGAAGTTCCCTTGCCCTCCTCCGAAAACACGCTGATCAAACCATGGTGGTTGTTGATAATCTTTTTGCAAATAGCGAGGCCGATACCTGAACCTTCGTATTTGTTCTTTTGGTGAAGGCGCTGAAACAGTTCGAATATCTTATCTGCGAATTGCTGATCGAAGCCGATTCCATTATCGATATAGAAAATGGACACGTACTTGATGCGCGGATCCAGCTCGTAAAACAGCACTTGTTCGGGACTAAGGTCAAGAGAGGCGATTTGAATTACCGGAGCCACGTCATCTTTGGAAAATTTAAGACTGTTGCTGATCAGGTTTGAAAACAGCTGATTCATCTGAACAGGTATTGCTTCAATTGACGGAAGTTCGTTCTGTAGATTTATAATTGCTCTCTTTGCGCGGATCCGCAGGTCGAAGTCGACAGCAATTTGTTTAATCGTTTGATCCAGTGATGTTTTTGAAAAGAGTTCCTGCTGTCGGACGAGGCGTGAGTAGGAGAGCAAGCCGTTGATCAATTCGTACATCCTCCGTGTGGAGTTGTTAATTCGCTGCAGATAGACGGTAGTCTCTTCACTCAGTTCCCCTTGGTTTCGTGTGAGTAATTTATTGGCGTAGGTTGCAATCTTACGAATCGGTTCCTGTAAGTCATGACTTGCCACATAAGCAAACTGTTCCAGGTCACTATTGCTGCGTTCGAGGTCTCGATTCTTTTCCGCCAACTCTGCGTTAGAAGCTTTGAGCCTTTCATTTGCCCGCATGATCTCTGTGACATCGTGCCCGATGACCATCACTGCATAAACATGATCCTCAGCATCACGAAGTGGTACGTAGAAGTTTTCGAACTGCGCCTGGTTTAACACTTCGGACTTGTAGGATACATCGCGAACGAATTCTCCGTTGAGTGCTCGCGTAATATCGCGGTACATTCCACTATGTTTAACGGATGGAAATAGATCGTGCATATATTTCCCTTCGATCTGTTCCTTGGTCACGTTATAACGCTCCATCCCACGTTTGTTAATCGAGATGTAGCGGTATTCGCGATCAACAACGGCAATTACATCGATGGTGGAGTCAAACAACGATTGGCTGAAATGCGATTGACGAATGAGAGCTTTGTTTTGTTCTTCGAGCAGCTTATTTGTTTCTATCAACTCTTGCTGAAGTTTCGTATCGACACTTCGATCCCTGACTTTGATGATCACACCCTGGATCACCTGGTCGGCATTTCGAAGTGGGATGTAAAAACTTTCGAAGTACCTTCCCTTCTGCAGCACCGCTTCGGTAACAGGTGTCTGCACCGTTTCTCCCTTAAGCGCACGGTGAACATAGCTTTCAAATTCTACCTTCCGGAGATAAGGAAATACATCGAGTACATTCTGGCCCAAAACCAAATCCTTCCCGACACCAGTGTATGATTCAACCATACTGTTGTAGTATACAATGTTGAAGTCCGGGTCGATGACGGTGATCATGCTCAGTGTTGAGTCGAGCACGGTCTCCATCAGATTCATGCGGTGATTAAAATCTGTCCCAAATTTTTTCTCCAATGTTTTGAGCGGATCATCCGCTTCGTTCATCCAGCCAATGATACAATTTACGCTGGATGACACGGCATAGAGGGATAAACGCACCGTCAGGTTTATTGGATCAGGGTCGGATGCAATCCGGATGCGAATAGTGCGTTGAGCGGATTGTTGAATTGATTGGAGAAGGGCTTCGCGGTCGGGAGCATAAACAAAATTCAGCCATCCCATACCTAGATTTTTTTCAAACGAACTTTGAGTGAGCCTCAGCCACGCGTGATTCGCAAAAGTGCAACGCTGCTCATGATCCCACATCAATATTGGCACCGGTGACGTATTCGCAATTGCTTCAAACGGATAAGCCTTGATGGTCGATGGGGAAGTGCCTTCAGGTCGCATGAAAAATTCTCCTGAATAAAGATACCGCTAATATCGATTTACTCAGGTTAAGGCAAGCACATTTACTGTAATTAGCGAGCGACAGCCAGCTTGCGAATCATCGCATCAGTAAGATTCTCAGCATACACCCCGTAAGCATCGACAAGGGTTCCCTTTACTCCATCGTTTGAGGAGATCGCAAACACAATAGCGTTGTCGTCCGGGTTGGACATCCCTTCGAAACGGTGATATTCGTCTACTTTGAAATCCTCAGGATGCAGTTGCAGATTCAAGGATGAGCATTCAAGGCATGTTGGCGTGATATTAAAATCTTCCGAATATCCGCGTTTTTTCAAGTCATTGAGTGTTTCGGACAGTGTTGTGTAGCTCTTCATAATTTAAAATTAATACGGTATGAAGGTAGGCAATGATCGTATGGTTTCAAACCCGATTAGGCATCCTGCGAAGGACGCAGCACGAATGAAACCTCCGTGCCTGCCCCGGGTTTGCTCTGCAGGTACAGTTCGCCACCAATTTTTTTCAGGAGCTCGCGGCAAAGTTTCAAACCGAGGCCAAGTCCTTTTTCTTCTCGCGTTCCGATGGTTGTCGTGTGGTGATCACGTTGCAAGCGGTCCATCGTTTCGGCAGACATGCCTACTCCATGATCTTTGACCCGGACGTAGTAGCCATCTTTTTCCGTTGTCACCCTGATCACAATTTCACTATTGTCGTACGAGAACTTAATGGCATTGGAAATCAGGTTCCTCAAAAGTATGGTTAATACTTCCGGGTCTGTTTTCAGCACAGGCGTTTCGATATTTTTTTTGATCGTGATGCTTTTAGCCTGGTAGATGTTGGAATAAACCTGCAATATTCTCAAGAGCGTTTGATCGAAGTCAACTTCCTTAATGTTGATTGACATCGCATTAAAGTTCGCGCGTGTCCATAGAAGCGTTGTCTCGATGAACTCAAGTACCTGCGAACTCTTTTCATGAATACTGCTGAGGCGATACAGGAATTCATTGGGCTCAAAGTTTCCTTCCAGCATCATTCGTGTCATGGTGTTGAGGTTTGTCAGTGGGCCCCTCACGTCATGGGCTAGAATGGACAGCGTCTGGTTCTTGTTTTCGTTCAAACGCTGCAGTTCTCGCTCCTTTAGCATCACCTCGGTGATATTGACGAACGCAACCATCTGTAGAGAATTTCGAACGCTGCTTTTAACTTCGTACCACCTGTCGCCATTATGCTTGGTACGAATGATGACGCGCATCATAGCATCGGCTTCACCTTTTTGAAGCGCATCCTGTACCAGGTCATTCCACCCCGATGCAATGACACCGCGGTAAAGAGGTTCAGGGTATGCCTTTTCAAACCAGGCATCGATGTCCGGAACTTCATCAAGGGAGTAACCAATTTCGTTGATAAACTTTTTGTTGGCATAAATATTTTTCTGAACGTTCCCCTGTCGCTCAGAAATGATAAACGGATAAGGAAGAAAGTCGAGGATTAGCTCAATCCGCGATTTGTCTGCGATAATATTTTGCAGGGTTGAATCCATTCACCAGTGGGTCAGCTAGAGGTCTTTTTTCCGTGCTGCTGGCAGTACAATCAATTTACAATTTTTTGGCATCATTCGCAGCAATTGAACAGTTCTTTCCAACTGCTAGTCTTTAAACGGATTTCCTTTTTTATCACTAGCCGCAATAAAGCGCAATGCTGCAATGATCATTCTGTTTTGGGTTGCATCCGTAAAGATCTGATCACCGTGACCAATATTCATGTAGAGCATTCGATACTTCGTGTTCGTCCAGACTACGGGTGTGTCGCCATCGCGGATGATATCTTTTAATCCAAAGGGGTAATTGTCGGGTGATAACGATGCCAGCACCTTGACATTTTTGTTCTCGCGCGGACTTGGCCTCCATTGATACCACTCGTTGATTGGCGCGATATAGCTATCGGGCATTCCCTTGGTCACCGGATGTGTGGCATCCTCAATCACAATTTTTGCCGGCATCGGAGGCCAATTGTTGTTAAAAAAAACGGCACCGCCAAGAAACTGCACAAACCATGGCCATTGGGTGTCTTTATCATTATAAGCTGCAACATGGAAGCCCAGCCATCCGCCACCGTTCTCCATATAATTTGTAAACGCCTCGCGCTCCTGGTCTGTATGCGGAAAATCATTGAGCATCATAACGATCGAATATTCCCTGAGCTTCTGCTCGTTGAGATCAGACATTCGGCTGGTGGTATCAAAAACAAACCCGTTGCCTTTCGTCAGAGTCTTGAAAAATTTGATTGCATCTCTCGAGAAATCCGTGTGATCGCGTTCGACTTTATTGGAATAGAACGCCAGCACTTTAAAGCGGGGGAACTGCGCGTGTACCGGATGATCTGTCATTCCTACAATGCCAAAGGTGAGAATGAGCGTTTTTACAATATTCATTTGATCAAGATCAGGGAATAGCGGCTAAATATCAAATAAGACAGTGCTGACGCGGTCTTTTGACATTAAAAAAATAAAAACAAGGATGACTTATATACTAATATTATTAGTATTTATATTTGCAATGTCAACTAACAAAATTAGTATGAAGATAATACGCACCTTGAGTGGAGTGAAACGAATCGAGGATTCGGACGCCAATATTTTACTCCTGAAAGTGAGACAGATATTGGATGAGCAACGAAACGGACTGATCACCCGGCTCATTACTGACCTCGGATCGTACATCGATTACAAGTTCCGCGTACGACCGGATGCGCACCAACTCGAAGCTATTAAGGATAAGCTCTATTCGCTAAAGAATTCCGGCCTTGATCTGGAAAAGTACAACGCGGTCTTGCAGCACGTACTCGACCACGATACAACCTATATCAACGCAGAACCATTTTACCGCGAGATTGATGAAAACATAAGTTGGCACCTCAACGCTGCTCAGTTGAAATTGGTGAAATAGCAAGGCAAGCAGTGGGTCTGTGTTGACGTCATTAAGCGAAGTGCGCACCAGAAAATTTCTTCGTGCTCCTTGCTCGCGTTGGTGCCTTCGCGGTGCCGAGCATTTCCAGAGCGCCAGCAAACGGTCTGAAGGCGCTCACGTCATGGAACGCAGTGCGGCAGTCAAATTTCGCTGCGCTCCTTCGCGCCTTGGCGACTTTGCGGTCCCTGCATTTCCGAGCTGCATTTGGCCTCAACCCGTGTTCTGACTATCTTGCCTGGATTAAGCATGACACCATGAAACATTTTCTTGCTGCCACGATTGCCTGGGTCAAGAAATTTTTGCGCGAGAACTTACACTTACGAGGGGAAGAGCTTCCCTACTACATCACCATTACCATCGCAATCGTATTGTTTGGTATTGCCTTAAATACCTTCATTGAGCTCACTGATGAGTTGGCGGAGAACGAGCTTGGTCAATTCGATGAAAGTGTTTCTTCTTACGTAGTTTCATTTCGTTCTGATGGTGTCACATCTTTTTTCCGGTTCATGACAGACATGGGTGACCGCCTCGCCTACATCGTCATCACAGCCTTATTAGGAGCGTATCTTTTCTTCCGCCATAAGAATTGGAAGTTTATGACGCAGACGGTAATTGTATTGTTGCTGTCCACGGCTTCGAACATTCTTCTCAAGTCGGTGATCAACCGATCACGCCCCACGCATGAACATTTGGTGGAGGTCAATACACTGAGTTTTCCAAGTGGCCACTCCATGAGTGCTATGGCATTCTACGGATTTTTAATTTACCTCACGGTAGTCTCCAAAATTCCACCCCTTTTGAAAAGTCTTCTTTGCGTGGTTTTGGTTACCACAATTCTCTCCATTGGCATCAGCAGGATCTATCTTGGTGTACACTATCCTTCCGATGTTGCAGCAGGCTTCGTGGGCGGGTTGATTTGGGTAACCTTTTGCATTGTTCTCTTTAATATTATTTCACTGCTTCGTAAACGCAAGAATGGGCAACTAAACGCTGCAGCATAGCCACGTAGTTGATTTTTTCCCCGCTTTGCAAAATCACCGCAACTTTGTATCGCGCCAGCAATGGCGGCCTAACTGCCGCTTCTGCTGTTTACCGACTGAAGTGGCTTAACGCTCTGAACCGGCATTAGTTTTATTCATGAAGGGGAAAATCATGAATTATGAAATTGCCGATCCTGGTCTTCGTTTCAATCGTTGTGTTCTGTTTCGCCTGCAATACCAAAAAAATTGACCATTTAACCGCAGAGAACGATTCCTTGCGTCTAGAACTGCAAAAGGCCAAGTCGATGGTGGCGAAAATTGAAGTGCTCGCAATGCAGATCGATTCCATGGAGGGGCTTCACCAAGTAGCCTTTGGAGCTGTTGAAGGAAAGCTTCTGCATGAGGCAATGGCATCGAAGATTGGTTCCATCAACACGCATGTGATCGCGATGGATAAGAATATTCAATCACTTCAGCGTCAGCTGAGATCATCCAGGCACGAGAACACCGCATACGTCATGATGATGGATGCCGTTAAGAGCGAACTCGAAATTCGTGTCAGCGAAGTGGCCGTTCTTGAAGGTAGCATCGCTGATGTTGAGCAGACAAACGAAGAGATCATTAAAGAAAAAGAACAGGCAGTGACGCAATTACTTTCGCAGGTCAACGAAAAGCAACTAGCACTGGCAGGGCTTGAAGACCGTCTTCATAAACTTGAAATAACGTTTCGGAATGCTGAAGCGGAAGCCGTTTATGCCAGAGCCGTTGCAGTCGAGGAAAGCGCTCGCAAAACCCGTCTTGCCCCCGCACGGAAAAGAGAGGCGTTAACCGAAGCACTGGAGCTTTACAAGAAGGCAAAAGCGCTCGGTAAGGCTGAAGCACATCTTAATATTGAGGCTTTGGAAAAATTCGAAACCGCCCGTTCCCAAACCAGGCGACTTCAGGCGCTGTAGCGTAACGGTCGAGAATTTTGGGCTAATGGGTGCTTGAAATCCGGTGTTTGTCTAAGAGGGTTGCCCGGATGGTTCATTTCAAATATATTGTGTAGCTATTACACAATGAACCAGCGATCAACCTATGAAATCCTCCCTGACTTTTTATTTAATTTTCTGCAGCGCAGTGGTATTTGCGCAGCAGCGTAGTGAGACAACCATTGAAAACTTCACAGTTATAACGAACCCCGGGGGGCAAGCAGTGGCCTATGCGCCCTCATCCGGAGTCAAAATTCTTAATGTCGATGGACTTGCGTTCAAAGATCTTAATAAGAATGGAACACTTGACAAGTATGAGGATTGGAGAGTGAGTGTCAATGAACGGGCAAAGGACCTCGCCTTGAAAATGACCATCGAGCAAATCGCGGGACTCATGCTTTACAGTGGCCATCAATCGATCCCGGCAAGGCCACGCGGTTTCGGTGGGGGCACGTACAACGGCAAACCCTTTCCAGAGAGTGGCGCAGCGGCATCGGACGTTTCCGACCAACAAAAGAATTTTCTGACAGCCGACAATCTACGACACGTGCTGATCACGACCGTTGAGAGTCCGGAGATTGCAGCGCGATGGAATAACAACGCGCAGGCACTGGTAGAGGGAATTGGCCTAGGTATTCCAATCAATTCAAGTTCGGACCCGCGGCATGGTGCGATTGCCAATACGGAATACAACGCAGGAAGTGGAGGCCGAATTTCCATGTGGCCGGAAGCGCTCGGACTTGCTGCAACTTTCGATCCTACCCTCGTTGAGAAATTCGGTTCGATTGCCGGACGCGAATATCGTGCGTTAGGAATCGCTACTGCACTTTCGCCACAAATCGATCTGGGATCAGAGCCGAGATGGAACCGCATCAATGGAACGTTCGGAGAAGATCCGATTTTGTCTGCAGACATGGGGCGTGCCTACATCGATGGGTTTCAGACCTCAAAAGGCCAGGCAGAAATTAAGGAGGGATGGGGATATCACAGCGTGAATGCGATGGTGAAGCACTGGCCAAGTGGTGGAGCAGAAGAAGGTGGCCGCGATGCGCACTTTGCTTATGGAAAATTTGCAGTCTATCCAGGAAACAATTTTGAAACCCACCTCATTCCTTTTATAAAAGGAGCGTTTCAACTTTCTGGAAAAACAAAGATGGCTTCTGCCGTCATGCCGTATTACACCATTTCTTACAACCAGGACCCAAAGTATAAAGAGAATGTTGGCAACGGATTCTCGAAGTACATCATCACTGATCTGCTTCGCAATAAGTATAACTACAATGGTGTCGTTTGTACCGATTGGTTAATCACAGGCGATGAAGGCAAAACTCCGGATGTTTTCCTCGGCAAATCGTGGGGCGTAGAAGATAAGTCCATCGCGGAGAGACATTATAAAGTCATCATGGCTGGTGTGGATCAATTTGGTGGAAATAATGCTGCAGGTCCTGTTATCGAAGCTTATCAGATAGGAGTAAAAGAACATGGCGAAGCTTTCATGCGGAAGAGATTTGAAGAATCTGCAGTGCGATTGCTCACCAATATTTTTCAGGTGGGGCTTTTTGAAAACCCATATATCGACCCAGCGGTTTCAAAGAATGTGGTGGGTAGTCCAGAGTTCATGCAAGCAGGGTACGAAGCGCAATTGAAATCACTCGTGTTGCTTAAGAATCGAAACAAAACCCTTCCGCTTGCAAAGATGAAGACCGTTTACATTCCGAAGCGAACAATTCCCGCTGGACGAGATTGGTTCGGAAATGTAACTCCTGAGCGGATTGAATATCCTGTCAATATGGATATCGTTAAGAAATATTTTAACGTTTCTGAGGATCCTTCGAAGGCGGATCTCGCCATCGTGTTTGTAAAGAGTCCGGAAGGCGGTGTTGGCTACTCCAGGGAAGATCGTGATAAAGGAGGTAATGGATATGTGCCGATCAGTTTGCAGTACGGACCTTACACCGCGAGGTCAGCCCGGGAGAAAAGCATAGCAGCCGGGGATCCGGTTATAGACCCAACAATCACCAATCGTACTTACAAGGATAAGTCGGTCACGGCATCAAATGTTGCAGACCTCAAATTGATTCAGGATACAAAGAAGCTATTGAACGGAAAGCCGTTGGTTGTCGTAATCGGGGGTAACAAGCCCATGGTGTTTAATGAATTTGAAAAGGAGGTTGACGCAATCGTTTATGGATTTGGCGTACAAGATCAGGCGGTGCTGGATATTCTTTCCGGGGTTGAGCCATCGGGTCTGCTTCCGATCCAAATGCCGGCTTCTATGGAGACAGTGGAAGAGCAATTCGAGGATGTGCCGCACGATATGAAAGTGCATGTAGACAGCGAAGGTAATGCGTACGACTTTGCATTCGGCCTCAATTGGAAAGGTGTGATTAAGGATAAGCGAGTAAGCCGTTATAAAAAGAAATTACCATAATCAGTTGTTTAGTTTTTAGCCCGGGGTTTTTACTCCGGGCTTTTTTGTCAACGTAATAACCAATAACATTTTGGCTATCTTCATTGCTTAATCTGTTAAAATGGAAAATCAGCAGGATGGGCATCATGAAGGGTGGCATATTCGCGGTGCGTGGATGCAGCGCTTCGAGACTTATTTGCCCGAAGTAGTCTACGGATCGATCGATGGAATAGTAACCACGTTCGCAGTCGTGGCCGGATCTGCAGGTGCCGGTCTCGGTATCGATATCATTTTAATTCTTGGAATGGCCAATCTATTTGCCGATGGGCTGTCGATGTCGATTGGTAGTTACCTCTCGAAGAAATCCGAGCAAGACAATTACAATAAACACCTTAAGATTGAGGAGTGGGAAATTGAAAATATGCCACATGTTGAGCGAAAAGAAATTGAAGACATTTTCCGCGAGAAAGGCTTTGAGGGGAAAGAGCTTGAGATGGTGGTCAATAGAATTACGTCTAACAAGCAAGTATGGCTTGACACGATGATGAAAGATGAACTGGGACTCACGGTTGAAAAGAAGTCACCGTTCAAATCGGGATTGAGCACGCTTCTTGCGTTCGTGTTTGCAGGAGCAATTCCATTGGTTGCTTACGTTCTGGTGTATGCTGGTGGTGTCAGCATCAACCCATTTTTATCATCGTGTGTGGTAACTGCGCTTGCCTTTATTGTTATCGCCTACATCAAAACCTATGTCACGCGGATCAGCCTTCAGCGTAGCGTTACGGAAACTTTACTGCTAGGCGCGGCCGCTGCGACTGTCGCGTATCTACTTGGCCACTACCTTGAAAAACTTATTAGTCAATGATACACTTGCACGACTCGTGCTTCAGGTACAGAAAAGGAAGGATCGGGTTGCATGGTCATTAGACCAAAAAACTTCGATATCGAAGTCATTTCGTTTGAAGGCCGACTAGGCAGCAATTTTTTGATCGATCACCATACAGAAAAACTCCTGAAGCGTAACATTGTGGATCTGGAGGATTTTGTAAAGTGATTTTAACGTCACATTGGCTTTTCCATTTTCCATTCGCCAGTATTGAATTTCCGGAAGGTTGTACTTCTCGGTAAAGGATTTGGCAGTGGGGAAGCCTTTCTTAATACGCAACTCTTGCAAACTTGTCCCAACACCAGCAAGAGTATTCTTAAATGCTTTTTCGGATTTGGTCATGGCATTGAATGATTATGCCTGACAGTAAAAAAATAGTATGCCACATCGGACCGAGGTATAATTTTTTCTATGAAATACCTGGGGTAGCTTTTAGCTGGTAACGTGCGCATGGAAAAAATTACAACAACTCTTTTGATCTCTGACGATCTAGATGATCATTTGTCATTTACGGAGGCGTTCGCAAAAGTTTTGCCCTCCATGGTAGTTGTTGCCGTACTGTCTCAAGACAAAGCGATTGAACTACTCTCTTCCCGTAAACTTGTTCCAGACTACGTTTTTCTCGACCTCACTTCGCCAGACTCTGATGTGTCAGCATTGCTAAACTCGATCCGGAGAAATGAGGATGGAAAGCATATCACGTTTACTGCCTACGGAGCGGAAGAAGCTTATTCAGGGGGCGAGTTGGCGAGTATTTCCAGATTTGACAAGGATTATGAGTTTCCACAACTCGTCAGTTTTTTCGAAGACCTGTTAAACCAGCGAAAGCACTAACCCCTACGGCAGCCTGGCGGCCTCTAAAAAATTGTGCCAATACAAATAAATGGCGATTTTCTTTTATGATAAGTGAGTTCTCGATTTTACCGCTTATTTTTAGCTCGCAACCGACAATCCCTGGATGAGCCGATGATAGTCCACCACCTGAACACCAATGAGTTTTATGAAGTTGTTGAAGAAAGCAAGCGCTTTTTTATTCGCAACGAACGCTACAAAGCCTTTCATGCTAAGAGCGACCTGCATGCAACCGTTTGGGATTTGATTGACTGGATACGGATGACAAACTTTACGGGGCTGACTCAGGCCGATTGCGAAAATGTGATGCGAATCGCCCAAACACCGCAGAAGCTTGAAACGGAAACCGTGATGAATATTATCTGTGGAAGGAAAATAAATCGGGTTTTTTATGAGGGTGCCTACAATCTGATTACACAAACGTTTAACACCGCAGGTAACGCCACCGTTGTGTTGAACAACGAAACCAATTTTTTCCTTTACGAAGAGATCATCCAGCTTTTGAAATTTAGTCCGTTAAAAATAAAGACGCCTTCCCGGTAACGTAGCCGTCCGGTGGCTACTCAGAGCAATAGCCAATTACAATTGGATTTTCCTCGGTGCCTTCCATGTTCACAAAATCAATAGAAGGATAGCTTAACGACTTCTTCAGACACACGACACTTCCGGGAGCAAGGCCCAGCTCTTTTCCATCGACTGTCTTTTCACCTGTAGTTACAACGTAACTGCATGTCGCACAGGCCACATCACCAATCACCTCTGTAAAGAGCCCTGTAACGGAAACGCTCGCCACATCGGCTGTTTCGATTGTTGCTACGGTGGCCGGTTTATCGCTGGCACGTTGTTCCACCACGATTTGTTCCTCGGAGCACTGCGATAATCCAATAATGATCGCCAATGACAAACCAAATGTTCTGATTACCTGAAAAGTTTTGCTTCGCATATTCATAGTAGTGATTTGAATCGTTTCTTAATCTTTTACAAAAATCTTAACGTAGTCTGAGTCTGAATTCCCGCTGTTGTCTTTCACCTTCAAGCGAAAGACGTACACGCCTTTTTTCAATGAACTTACTTTCAGTGTCTTTGTTGCGGTACCACTGAGCGTGGCAGAGGGCCCTGACTGCTTGGTCCATTCATAGGTGGAAATTGTTCCATCAGTATCGGTTGCACTTCCCGAAATACTGGAGGTGGTGGTTTGCGATAAATATTTTGTCTGGTCCACTCCCGCGCTGGCAATCGGAATTTTATTTCCTTTGTTAGTTGAATTTGTGAAGCTCATCAGCCACTCATAGACGTTTGGCGTATGCAGCGAATGATCGGTGCGGTATGCATAAGACCATGCGTTGTGTTTTACACCTGTATAGATTGTCAGTTTCGCCAGCGGACTTGGCTTTGGAGTGGAAGCGTTAATGGCATTCACCATGTTTACCGTTCTCGACATTGGAACGACATCATCAATGCTGCCATGAGAGGCCCACACCGGTAAATTTTCTCCAGCAATTTTGTAAGCCTTGGAAGTTGAATTGTAGCCGCCACAAACCGGTAGCGCTGCAGCAAACAGTTCTGGGTAATCTTGAATAGTCACCCATGTACCACCGCCTCCAAGGCTAAGGCCTGTGATATAGATCTTTTTCTCATCCACCCGCAGGTACGTTTTCACATAGTTCAGCACTTCCATCACATAGCCAGAGGGCCATGTTCCGTAATTGTTCTTTAGCTGCGGAGAAATCAGGATGAAAGGAAACTTCGTTCCATTCTTTACGTGCAAAGGAGGTCCAAGCTTGGCAACTTTGTATATGTTGTCCTTTAAAACTTGGATGTCGGTAGTGTTTGGTCCGCGTTCTCCAATGCCATGAAGAAAGATGACGATCGGATATTTGTTTGAGTTTGCATTGTAATCGGCTGGCAGGTATTCATAATATGCGATTGTTGATGCCGCTGTGGTTTTAAAGATCTGCTGAGCAGAAACTTTTCCAAACGATACAGCAGTTAGCGTAAGGGCAAAAAACAAGAACGACTTTAACCTCTTCATTTCCATCTTCACTTTTGGTGTCTGCAGACAACTCTTATCTGCTTCGATACAAAGCTCAGTGTTCTTCCGATTTCAATTCTTGAACAGGCACATGATTGGCTTCTTCTGTAATGTATATCTGCAATGGAAGGCGAAATAATTTCTTGTACCGACTTTATCCACTCGTATACGATTGCTTATGCGTGAGGAACCTTACCGGATGAAAGGTCGGAAAGGAAGAGAAGTGGGCGTATCAAACCGTTAGATTGTTAAACACCCCGACCGTTGGGCACACGGCCAAAAGCCGCTTCGATGGCGATGGCGGCATGCGTACGAAATGTACTGTAAGAATTGGCTTTCCACAGAAATGGATGATAATGCGATTGTCTTTCAATAAAGTCACGCAGTTCTTTGTTTTTATTTGCGAGACTGAATACAATCGGCAGAGTCAGTTTAATCGAAATTTCAACGGCATCACAAGCCTTACATGAACTGCATGACCATTTTGTCGTCCTGGTTTCCAAGCAGGCATTCGTTCCACTACGCGAACGGCTTCTTTGTCGCATTCGGCTGAAATTCCTCTTAACACTGTCACCTCACTGATTGAGCCGGTTTTGCTCACGAGAAAACTCACATGCACCGTGCCTTCCACGCCCATCTTCCGCGCGCTCTTTGGGTATTGCATGTTGTTGCGCAAGTAAGAGGCGAGAGCATCATAGCCACCGGCAAATTCAGGTTGTTGTTCCACCACGGTGAAGATCTCATCTGGATTTTCTTCCACAACTTCCTCAACCGGTTCGTTAAACACAACGTCAGTATCGCCATCCACCTCCACGGCTGCAACATCGTTCACCTTTAATTCCTCAACCGTGGGAACCTCGTCAAGCACCTGTTCCTTTACAACCTTAGGAGGGACAAATTTGATAACCTGTTGAAGCTTTGGAAGAAGGATTTTTGGCGGAAGCGGCTTTGCCTGGTCAATGGGTGGCGGTGCCATCAGTTCGGTGTACACTAACTTCTTTCGAGCAGGGGACACCGTTTCCTCTTCACCTCCTAGCCACCGGGATAAAATAGGCACCAGCAGGATGAATGATACGATTAGTAAAGTAACGGCCAGGCCAATTACAATGTTTGTGGAATAGCCCTTTCGCAGTGCATAAGCACCATACTGCTGGTTTCTGTTTTCAAAAATTATGTCATCCCATGTGGAATTGGTCAACCGATCATCCGTATTCATTAGAGGTTTCGAGCAGAGGTTTTAATGTCTGGCTAAGGCTAGGCGCTCACTTGAGTAAAAAAACGAGGGGAGCAGGTATTTTCCTTTACGCAATACAGCCGGTAAGGTTTCCAGTCGCTGGGATTAGTTTTCGCATTGACAATTTTCAACGGCATTATGGGAAAATAAAGCGGCATAATCCACACTCTGACGGCAATATCTGGTTAATACTGCCGGATGGCTGGGGCTGGCATCAGGTTTATCAGCAGTAAGGCTGAGAATTACATTTATCCAAATTCCTTATGAAAACTTTAGTCATCAATTGTTTGTGTGCGGCCGTGATTATCTCTTTTGCTTCGTGTGACAGGCAAGAAGGGATCAGTGAGAGACCTCGTGATATAGTGGCTACTGGGGAACGCCTTGCTTTATTCCAGGAGATTATGGCAGATTTTCCCGAAAGCAAGAACGTTAAAAACGCTAAGCCTGAGTTGTTCGAAGCAGCAACGCGAAAAGAAATTGTGTTGAAGAATGAGTCCGATGTTTACGTCACTTTTATCTCGGAAGGAGCAAGTCTGGCTAATACGTTCGGATGGTATTCCTATCCTGCAGGTTCGAAGCCATCATCGACCTCCGATATTCAAATGAATATTCTGTTCCCTCACGTTTCTGATCGGGTGCTCCGTCAAGGCGACAGACTTCGCCTTGGTGAATCTAAATTCCCTGCCGGAACTGTTATTGGTTTCTTCCTGATTATCGATGGATGGGAGCGAGGCGAGATTCACTATGACCGTCAAACGTTCTTTACAAACTTTGAACTGAATCCTAACGCTGAACAGCAGCATGTCCTCTACAAGCACAAAGAGCTTGGCGACATTGTGCTGTCATTTGAAGACGTCCTCACCTCAAGTTCCAGCGATAAAGACTATAATGATATTATCTTTACCGTTACTGACAACACTGAAGAGACCGAAGTGACGAATTTTGATATCGGGGGAGTGAAAGAATACTAGTGTAACACATTGCTTTACACTAAGAAGTGTGATGAGCCCCTCATCACACTTTTTTTATTACGATAATGTCTGACGTTCGGCTTAATCATTGACCTGAACAAAAAATTACCTTATCTTCGAGTAAACCAAATTTGCTTGCACCAGTTAGTCCCCATTAGGGAAGCGATTTACCGCGTTCCCATTTGCTTTCCGAGTATTATATCAGTTATGTGGAACCCGAGCACATTGGCGAAGCCACCAAAGCTCTCGTCCACCCGCTCAACGATTGCAGCCGTTGCTGATCAGTTTGAAAAATACACGTTTGCTTTGAAGGGTGTTCTTGCTGAACATGCAACCAAACCGATTTTAGTTTACTTTTAGTTGTAGGTGAGATGTTGGAAAATCAGATCCGGGATTTTATTACAATTGATACAAGCCGATTCCCAATCGTATTGGTAACATACCAAGGTTTTGTACCCACATGGGACGAATATCACCGCGCCCACACTGCGATTGAAATGCTGGTGGCCAATAGAAACAACTTTGTCATTATTCTCGATTTCTCTCAGATCCAGACAGGTCTTTCATCCGAGTACAGGGTCGCAGCAGCGCGTTGGGCTTCGAAGACTGAGCCACTTTTTATCAAGCAGAACGTGAAAGTTGCATTCTACACGCCATCCGTGCTCACGCGTATCGTAATGAAAGGCTCGCTGGTACTGGCGCCACTGAGGTATCCCTATACACTGGCTCCCACGCTTGAAAAGGCTTATGCATGGGCCGCAAAACAACTTCAACAATCACAGCGGCCTGAGGGCATTTAGAATTTCGATGGAAAGAGCTGTAAGCCAAATACAGCTCTCTTTTCATAAGCACTACATTGCGCCAAACTGCTTGAGAAACTTCTCAGAATTGATCCTTACATTATCAGGCGGATTCAGGCCGAGTGATTTTTTGAAGCTTTTGATTGCATTCGTTTTATCTCCCTTGGTGGCGTAACCCTCTCCCAGACTGTCGAATGCATTTGCACTCTTGGGATTCCGTTCAGTATTCAAAATAAAAACTTCGATGGCCTTATCCACTTCATTCTGCCCCAATAGCTGGTATCCATAAGCATTCAATTCGACTTCAGTTGCGCTGGCCATCGCGTCTTTCATGAGCTTGTCGGCTTCATCTTTTTTTCCTGCCTGCTGCAAGAGCCCGGCTTTAATGCGTTTGGTATTGAAAACATTATTCTGAGCAATGGCCTGATCAATCCAACGGAGTGCTTTTTCGTGATTGATGTTATTTTGCAAGGCGTAATTTGCAGCGCTTGTGTAGCCTTGGGCAGAGAAGCCAACCGGGCCCTTTAATTCCTGCTCCGCGTTAGCCATCACAATTTCGTCTACAGCAAACTCAATTTTCACGGGGAATTGTTTCTTCTCCCAGTTCAATACCAGTTCGCCAGAACTTTTTGCAAGGTTGATGAAGTCGTACGTGAGGAGATCAGTGAGAGCATGTTCCCGCACTTGTATCCGTGCACGCAGTTGATCTTTTGAGGGATCGTACCAGAAACTTCCCCACGATTGATATTCTTTTGAGAGAATAACTTCTCCTGAATTGTCCTGGTTGATCACAAAGAATAAGCCGTACTTTCCTGCGGGGACGGACACACCTTCAACCTTTACGGGATGTGAGAATGTGAGCGTGGTATTTTCATTTGCACCAGCACGCCAGGGAGCTTCATTACCAGAACCAAATCCCTGTTTGTTCCAGCCGTAGGGAACGAGTGCACCCCACACCTCACGCCCTTTCACGGCCGGCCTTGAATAATTTACGGTCACGGTGGAGATACCAATGGTTTGCTTAAACTCCGCTGCAGGACTCGGAGTACGGGGAGTCGTAATGGGTTGGGCCGCGGCAGTCATTGAGAGCGCAACTGCAGCGAATACAAACACCGTACAGAAAGCGTGTAAAGTTTTCATGTGTTTTGTTTTTTGTTGAATGTACGCCAAGGTGCAAAATGTAGCTATTGTCAGAGATACAAAGGTTGTTCATCTGTGTTCAAGCGGTGCTCAACGAACATACCTGGTAGTATGAATCATTTTCTAAAAGTTTGGGGTAACTCGTATTGGGTGATGGTTTGGGATTGTGTAACTTCAAAACAGCCATTTAATTTATGAAGAGACGTCAGTTCCTGGAGATCAGTACTGCACTAGCGACACTACTGTCGACCAATGCCTCATTCGCAAGTGCACTTGCGCCCATTAAAAATATAGGTATACAACTTTTTTCACTACCGAAGTTGCTTGAAACGGATTTTGAAAAGGCCATTCAACTACTTTCGGTGATGGGCTATCGGGAGATTGAAATGTACGGCCCCTTTCCATTTAGTGCAGAAGCTGCAAAGAAAAGCTGGGCACACGTCACGCCCTCACTTGGATTTTCAGGAAGTGGCTACTTTGGATATGCAGCGACCGAGGTAAGGGACATTTTTAAACAATACAAGATGCGTGTTCCCTCCGTACACACCGACTATGAAACGCTGCAGACGAACATGGATCGTTTAGCAGAAGCATCTTCTGTTCTTGGGTTCGAGTATGTGGTTTTACCCTCCATACCGCAGGAGAAACGGAGAACCCTGGACGACTATAAGCGAGTAGCTGATGATTTCAACAAAATTGGTGAACGCGCGAAGCAACACGATTTGAAATTTGCCTACCACAACCACGGATACGGATTTCATGAAATGGAAGGAAAAATTCCGGTAACAATGCTGTTTGAGATG
>DASWTM010000352.1:0-13963 GCA_036402115.1 Chryseosolibacter sp. | reverse complement strand
GCATGCTGTTCGATCATACGAATCAGCTGCTTGCGGTAAAGCTGAGGCATCCAGTCGACCGGTTCGATCTTCTCACCGCGTGCAATTTTTGCTTCGAACTCAGCCAGCTTCACCGGATCTTCCTGTGACAGGCTGTCGGTTTTTACTCCTTCGAATGTGTTTCCTCCTCCGTACATGGTGTTGCTATCTAATGTTTTCTGGACTTCTTATTTTGTGATGCCAGCTGGTAGCTTCGAGCTGCTAGCTTCGAGCTTCGAGCCGATTCCGCCAGCTGACCAATTTGTCGTCTAGCAAAAACTGCCTCACATCACGAATCAGCTCGCAGCGCGTAGCTCAAAGCTCGCGGCTAATTTACCGCAAACGTTTGTTAGAAAACAGGTTTGTATTGAATTTTGTTCTGGAGACGACCTAGAAAGCACTGATGAAACGCTTGCAGCTTGCAGCTTGCAGCCTTATTTCTTCAATCCATTAACCAGCATATCCGCCAGCTGTACGCCTAGTTCCACAGGCTCTATAATGCCTCCGGATGGATCGTACCACATCGGCATCCAGTTTAGAGAGGAGAACAGCGTCATTACCGCAAGTTTTTTATCGATGGTGCTCTTGAACTCACCGGTGCGGACACCTTCCTCAAGGATGGTCTTGAAGCGATTGATATAGTTGATGCGCAACAAGAGAAAGTCGCGCAGGTAAGGTTGGCTTAGGTGACGGTGCTCATTCATAAACACGGCAGACGCAGTAAGGTCTTTGGCCATTACCTGGATATGCCCGATGATTCCTCTGCGAAGTTTTTCGCTGGCCGGAACCTTTTGTTTTTCCACTTCTTCCAATGACTTTCGGAATTCCGTAGCCATGTCGAAACACAAGCTACGTAGAATTTCTTCTTTCGATTTAATATGTGAATACAGGCTGGCAGCTTCAATACCTAACAGCTGCGCAAGGTCGCGCATAGAAGCTGCAGCATACCCCTTGTCTTTGAAAAGCTCTGCAGCCTTTCGGATCACCTGTTCTTTCCTCGATAGATTCGCAATAGCTTCCGTCATAATATCAAAAATATACAAAATAAATCACAACCCCGAAAGTTCGTACCTTTGAATACTCGCATATGGAATATTTCACCATCGGTCAGTACTTCACGAAGCTTAACATACGACTGCTGATCATCATTCTCACCCTGATCGTTGCCTTCGTTGTCGCCTACTTCCTCACGACACTCCATCCGGAATCAAAAGCCTGGCTGACGCGCACTCAAATTATCTCCATAATAGCTGCCAACTGGGCCATTATGTTCCTTTACTACTTTAAAAAAATTAAATCGATCGCTAACGATCAAGGGTTGGGTTTAAAACTTACGAAGTTTTTTTACTTAACAATCGTTCGTTACATCCTTATTGCTTTTGGCTGCCTGTTCCTCTTGTATAGTTTTTACGTCACCAAAGATGATGCGATGACAGGGATATTTGTATTGAATCTCATTTTAATGGCAGTGCTCTGGCCAACATCAACCAAGGTATGTCGTGATTTGAAGCTGAGAGGGGATGAGAGGGAGATGGTTTTTTATAAGAAGGATCAACTCTGATGTGTTAAGGTGCTCATGTGTTAATGTGCTAATGTTTCTGGCCGATCGTGTCTGCTGCACATTTGAGTTGTGCTATGTGTTAATGTGCTAATGTGTCAAGGTGTTAAGGTGCCGGGCCGATCGTGTCTGCCGGTAATAGCATTCAGCACTTGCGCAAAAAAGAAGGTCCGTCTGAGACCTTCTTTTTTGTTTGTTGAGATGTCCGTTGCGTCAGACATCATTAACACATTAACACATTAACACTTTAACACCTTAACACATTTTCAAAAAATCACTCCAAAACTGAATGCATTCAACTTCGGCCCTTTTCCTTCTGCGAACAATTCATTCAGGTCGTAGTTGAAGAAGAGGTCGGTGCCATGGAAACCGAGTTGAAGGCGCGCACCGTAGCGCAGGTTGCTTAGGTAAAAGCTATTGCGTTGTTTTTCTTTTTCTAGGTCGCCATCGTCTTTGTACACAAGCTTCGAACGACTGGCTACGCGGTATCCAACATACGGACCGAATCCGATTCTGAAAGAGCTGCCATAGCCATCCCACATTCTGCCTTTTCGTCCACGATCACCCAAGTCGATAACAGGTACGAATGAGGCGTTGATGTACGTTGCCGTGAGTTTGCTCTTCCGGTGATTCACATCACGCGTGTCGGTGATAAAACGTACCCCGGTGTCTGTGCGCTCCAGCATGGTGTCATCATTCTGGAATTTGAAGTTGTACCAGCTGATGCCAACGCCCCATTCGATGAAAAAATGGCGTGCGATTCGGGTGCGTTGTGTTGAGTTGGCCGCCAGGTACCATGATCCCCAGGGGCGAACGGTGTAAGTGGTGTCTTCAAACTTCCCATTCGACAGGTAATTATTGGTGCCGAGGTCGAAGTTAAACGATTGCCAGGTGCGACCACTGCGGCCTCTCCGTCTTTCTACCTTGCGATTCCATTCTTCGTCTGTTTCATTTTCATCTTCTGTGTCTTCATCGTTACGTGTCACGGTCCAGTTTTCATCCTCGGGTTTCTGCTTGGCCAATGTTTCCGTGTCGTGTTCCTCCGTTGGTGGCATTTCGGCTACGGCTGTCGTTGAATCGGAATTTTCAATTTTCATCAGGATGTCCTGGAACATTTCCTGGAAGTTGTAGTGCTTGAGGATTTCCACATCGGCACGATCCTGCATGGTAAAAATTATCTGGCTTGACTTTCCCAACGGGACGACTACTGTATCACTTTTCTGTTGTGCGTTTGCGTATAGCGAGGCCGTTATGGCGAGGGCTACAATCCATATCTTTCGTATCATACAATTCTTTGTTTTCACTTACGTTGCTTGTCTGTCTTAAAATTCAGCGCGAGAATTTCATTCTTCTTCTGCCTGAGTTCACCGAATGGATCCTGATTGTACTTCAGGTCATACGCTGTGTCAAGCAGCTTCTTCAACGTAGATGATTTCTTGTCATCGGAGGTTGCTTCCGCCAATGCTTTTTTGTCTAAATATTTATTATCGATGTCTTCTGCCGAAAAAATGATTTTCACTTTTTGCGTTTCCGCAGAGGCGATCAACGGTGTTTCTGTCTCCGTTACAACCGGAACGATTTCCTCAACTACTTCATCATGAGATGCGAGCGCATGATCTTCAATTGCAACTTTCTCTTGTGTTACCACGGATGCTTCTTGTCCCTTCACTGCGGGCGATTGCTTCCTAACAGCGTGACTCTTAGTAGGCTTTGGCTTTTCAGCGATCGCATTTTCTTTCGCTGGTGCCGAACGAGTGATTTGCTCTTCTTTCTGTTGTTGAGGTGTCACTCGTTGTTCAGTTTCCTTCTTAGCTGCTAATTGAGGTTGAGAAACTGTGGCAGGGCTTGTTGGCCATAATAGATATGTTGCGATTGCAATAAGCAGTAAACTTGCTGCAATGCGGAACCATAAAACTTTATCGTTTTTTTTATCGAGGTTAGCTTCAATACGACTCCATGCTCCCGAAGGTGCCGGAGTTTGAAAGGACTGAAGTTTGTCCCTGAATAATTTATCAGGTTGCTGATTCATCGTTGCTAATTTTTTGGTTCGAGATCCAATCGTTCTCTAATAGTATTTTCTGTAAGTAGGTTCTTGCCCTGCTTAACTGTGACTTCGAAGTATTTTCGCTAATGCCTAATTGCTCGGCAATTTCCTTGTGAGAGTATCCATCAATCGCATACATGTTAAAGACCACACGGTAGCCAGGTGGTAACTCCTGGATCATTTTGTGAAGGTCTTCGGCTTCCAGGTGGTCGCTCAGTCGGTCGTAGTCGGGTTCGCGATCGGCTTGTTCGAGCTCCGTCTCGACATACATTGCGCGTGATTTGCGCAGGTGGGTTAGGGCCTCATTCACCATCACTCTGCGGATCCATCCTTCGAAGCTTCCTTCGCCCTTGAACTGGTCAATGCGGTCAAAGATTTTTGTAAACGCCATTACCAGAACGTCCTCTGCTTCCATCGCGTTGCGCACGTAACGAAAGCAGATCGCATACATTTTCGATGCATAAAGATCATACAACTGCTGCTGCGCGTTTCGATCGCGCTTCAGACAACCTTTGATCAGTTCATCTTCCTTTGCCCGGTAAATTTTGAATTCCATTTAAGGGTTATGCCTTCTAGATGGCTTTTAGGTGGCCCAGGTTGCATGACCCAGTGAATAAAGTTGACTCTTGAATTTAATGTTTTTTTACCCTTTTGCGGAGATTATCCCTGTATTCTCCGCTTTTTCTGCGGTAAATATTGATAATGCGGAGATTAATGAGTTTATTTACCGCATAATGTGCGGAGAATGAGCGCCTACATTCATCAACATCTGGGTTGGCCAAATTTCAACTGGGATAACAGCCGGCTGGTGGTGCCACTTTCGCACGTCCGGCACACGCAGGGGAGGCTATTAGGAAAACTTGAAGGGCTCGGTTTTCAACTGAAGGAGAAAGCAACGCTCGAAACAGTAACGCAGGATGTTGTAAAATCAAGCGAGATCGAGGGGGAGCATTTGCCTATGGATCAGGTTCGGTCGTCCGTGGCGCGGAAGCTTGGAATCGAGATTGCCGGTGTACCAGTTGTCAACCGACACGTTGAAGGCATCGTGCAAGTGATGCTTGATGCTTCCCAGGAATATAACCAACCGCTTTCAAAAGACAGGCTTATAGGATGGCACTCGGCACTGTTTCCGACTGGTCGAAGTGGCTTGCATAAGATAGTTGTAGGAGAATGGCGTGATGATTCTACCGGGCCGATGCAGGTAGTTTCAGGAGCGTTAGGGAAGGAAAGAGTTCACTTCGAAGCACCCGAAGCGGCACGTCTTGAGCAGGAGATGCAGGCCTTCATCAACTGGTTTAACACGCGACAAGCGCTAGACCCGGTTCTTAAAAGTGCGATCGCTCATCTTTGGTTTGTGACGATACATCCTTTCGATGATGGCAATGGACGAATTGCCCGCGCCATTGCGGATATGCAGCTCGCGCGCGCTGATCAAAGCAAGTATCGGTTCTACAGTATGTCAGCACAAATCCAGAAGGAGCGCAACGTTTACTATACGATGCTGGAGAAGACGCAGCGCGGAAACCTTGACATAACGGAATGGCTACTGTGGTACCTGGATTGTCTTGATCGGGCACTTGCCTTGTCATCGGAAACACTGTCTGGAGTAATTCAAAAAGCAAAATTCTGGGAGACCAACCAAGCCATCGCGTTGAATGAACGTCAGCGAACGATGCTGAATAAATTAATGGATCATTTCGAGGGAAAGCTCACTACTTCGAAGTGGGCGAAAATGGCGAAGTGTTCGCCTGACACTGCGTTACGGGATATCCAGGATTTGATTGACAAGAAGGTGCTGGCGAAGGAGGCAGGCGGAGGGCGAAGTACCTCGTATAGGTTGGTTGATAGGTTGAGTAGTTAATACGTTAACTAGTTGGTTCGTTAATTAATTGATTCGATAATTCGTTGCGGTCTTCTAATTCGTGATGATCGAACAAGAAGTAGTTGTCTGTTAGTCACACCATTTTCTCCACCTGAAGAAGCCAAAAACGAATCACGAATCAGCTAATCAATTTATCAACGTTCCCCAAAAAATAAAGCCCCCTGATGCGAATCAGGAGGCTTTTAGCTAACAACAACAATCTAATAACACGTTTAGAATATCGATACGATAAAATAAACTAGGAGGAAAAGCAGTAAGAAAATCATGGTTTCAGGGTTTTTGGGTTGGTTTTTCAATAGACGCCTATAGAACTTTTATGTTACAGCCTGATTAATCTCTTTTTACAACGTTCGGGTTTCCACGGTAATCCACACTGCTTGCGACCCCTTCCTCGATCTCAAGGTTTGCCGATACATTGACTTTGGCATTTGATGCACCCGACACTTCAACCATAGCATCGACAACATTCAGATTGTATGCCCGGAGCTTAGATGCCAGCTCGATTCTTGCGTTGAGGTTGTTCGCATGACCTGATAATTCGGCTTCCGATTTTCCCGTCAGATTAATACTTAATTCCTGCACGCCAAGTTCGCCACGGATCTTGATTGGTCCGCGTGATTCAATCTCCATGTCATCACCATTGAAATTATCGAATCGGATGCTGCCAAACCCGGTTGCCTCCAGCTTTTCAAGTCCAGGCATTGTGACGTTGATTCGCATCTCTTCAATGCCAAGGTCGTTTACTTCCCAGTTCCGCTTTCTCCCAGTGTATTCGATCACAAGCGTTTTTGCTGTGCGGTAAATCTTGTACTTCTGCTTCTCATTTTCCGGACCAAGGAGTTCAACATTGTAATCTCCATTCATGATCCGCAGGTCGAACTTTCCGGTCACTTCAAGCTCATCAAAGTCGCGGAGGTTCGAGGTTTGATCGTCATCATCATTTTCGTTTTCACAGCTGACACAACGCATTCCGTCTTCTTCGGTGTAGGTCCACGTCTGATTATCGCGTGATTCCCAGTCAATGTAATGCGTGAGCAGGCGTGATACTCCTTCGTCAATCGTGAATGGCGTGTTGTAAGGAACCATAAGGATCATATCGAGGCGCTGACCGCGGAAGATGGCATCATCTTTAAATCGCAAATTGCTGTCAAATGTGAAGATCGAATCCCGGAAGGTTATGTTGTAATCCACCATCTGAGCATTCTCAATGGCCTTCTGGCGTGTTGTACCTTGTGCCTTGAACTCCTGGACCAGTCGGAAGTCCTTCCCCTCATAGCCTTTTATCGTTAAGCGGGTGCCGTTGTAGTCGTCCATGCCCACTTCATTGATTTTCAACACTGCGGTTTTGCCATTGATCGTGTAAGTATTTTCAATCTTATATTCACCTTCTTCTTTAAAGGAGAAGACAATTTTCGGAATGGATACTGCGAGGATAACCATGCTTACAAACCAGGTCACGAAAAGTGCCCATCCTGCGGTAGCACTAAACACAATCCGCTTTGCAATTACGGAGGCACCCAGCAAGATCAGGAATATACTTGGTACAGCACTCGCCAAAAATCCTGCGAAAGCTGTCCACCCTGAAAATGTATTCGTCAGGGTGTGAATCGGAATGCTTGATTCATTAATCTCATTGACAAATGGGAATGAAAACACTCCGGCTGAAAATATTCCAAACAAAATTCCCGCGGTGACAATGACAGCAAAGAGGAAGCATACCCCAATAAGAATAAGGAACACACCGAATGCTACACGAATGATTTCCAGTATTGGAACCAACACCACTCCAATCGCGCGCAATACCATTCCAATCAGTCGGAACGGGAAGAGAAGAATTTTGGTAATTGTTGATTCTTCTTCGACAGCTTTTTCAGTTTGGCTTTTTTTTATGGTTGATTCTATGTTCGAAAGCGTCACCGGCTCACCCTGCATCTGAACGCGGTCAGTGAGTGTCTTCGCTTCGGGAAGGATCAGCCAAAGTACGATGTAAATGAACAATCCTATTCCACCGCCAAACACAAGGATGATGAAAATGACACGCACGGCTACGATGTCGATACCTAAGAAAGCAGCGACACCACCTGCGACACCACCAATCACTTTCCGTTCAGGGTCGCGAAACATTTTCTTTCCCGTATCCGGTTCATCCAGGTCGTATGAGCCAGGAACTACAATCCACATCACGATGTACACGATGAGTGCGATGCCATACGCGAAGAAGAGTACAGCAAACAACAGGCGGATCCATAGGGGATCGATGCTGAAGTAGTTGCCGAGGCCCGCGCTCACTCCACCAAGAATCTTTCGCTTCTGATCACGGTAAAGTCTCTTAGGAGGCACAAATCCACCAGTAGTCCCTGAAGTGTTGGAAGTTTGTTCATGAAATGTATCTCCGGGTGCCGTTTGTTCAGAGGTTGCACTGGCTGCAGGTTCTGTTTCCTGGTCTTCTGCAGCTTTAAAATCACTGACACTACCCATAGTGGCAATCAGGCTGTTGACGTCATCCCATGTAATCACCTGTTTTTCTTCATTCAGCTTCGAAAGGAAAATTTCCGCGATGCGACTTTCGATGTCCGCTAAAATTTCACTGCTGTCTTCGAATGTTGAAAAATATTTATTGATCGAGTCGAGGTATTTCTTCAGTGTATCGTACCCATCTTCCTCAATATGAAAGATGATGCCGCTGATATTGATACTGATATTCTTTTTCATATCCTTTCGTGTCGTGAAATTAAGCGTTTGATTTTGAAGTGATCATTTGAGTAGAATGAACTAGTTCATCCCAGGTTTCGGTGAGCTTTTCAAGGAACTTACTTCCCTTATCAGTAAGGGTATAGTATTTCCGTGGCGGTCCCGATTTCGATTCGATCCACTTGTATTCTAAAAGTCCGGCATTCTTAAGACGGGTGAGCAGGGGGTACAGCGTTCCTTCTACTACGATCATTTTCGCAGCCGTTAATTCGTCCAACATGTCAGACGCGTAAACTTCGCCTCGTGATATAATGTGAAGGATGCAGTACTCCAAAATACCTTTTCTCATCTGTACTTGCGTGTTTTCAAGGTTCATACATCCAATTTTCACTGTCCCTTGCAAACATTATACAGAAAAGTACTATGTATGGCCAAGTACCGTGGATAACTTGGTAAAACCCGATAAAACATCGAAAATTAACGGAAAAAAGCCGTTTTTTTATTTTCTATGGCTGGTAAGATGTTCTTGAAGGGCACGCTTCTCTTGTTCATATCTGAACATTTTGACATCAGTCCTGTACATTCTTGAAACCATTTGGAAAGTGTCCTGATCATAGTACTGGCGATAGTCGTAACTTGATTCGCTTGCATTTAAGACTGGCATGTCAAGACTGTAGATGGATAAAAAGGAATTTATTTCATCCGGCTTTTCAAGCTTAAGCATAACTACATTCGGATTCTTTCTTCGATAATAATCAACGAAGTGGTGCTGTGGCTTGAGGTGTGGTTCTTTTAGCAAGTCGGGAATACCCTCGACACGTTTTACGAAATCCCTGAAGGAAAGACCATCAGAAAGGATTCCAAACAGATAGTCTTGAAACACATTGTCCCTCCCCGAGCGAAGGTAGTCGCGATACACAGAAACAATACGCGCGAATGGATTCCGCACAACGGTAAAGAAGATGTCATTGCTGTCTGTGCTTGAAACCGATCGTCTGAGGTTAGCATCCATTAAGAAGTTTATTTCTTTTGAGTCAAGCGGAATAGCACTTATCCCGGGATAAATGTTTTTTAACATTGAATATCCAAGAGACGTGCTGCCTGATTTCGGGATACGGATATAGGAAATGTTAATAAATGGCGCATGCAAGTGCCCGCCATGTGGGGTCACACTGTCTTTTGAAAATGAGGCTTGTGAGACAAGGGTTCGCAGGTACCGATTTTTCATAAACATCTCTTTGACCGGGCCTAGCCAGCCGAGCGGAATAAGCGGTGCAGTCGCTTTTGGTATGAATGCCTGAAGCGTCTGTAGTGCCGCTTGCCGATCCTCGTTGAAATCTCGCCCGGAATGTTTAAGTCGTCCAAAGCGTATGATCATATAAAGCAAGCTGAAAGGCGTCTGGATAAGCACTCGTAGTACCTGTTAAATTTGGTATTCGCGAATTTACTTTATCCAGTCAATTTGTATTAAGCCGAATACACCTTTCGTATATTTGAAGTCCTAATTTCCGGAAGCGTTGGCTGGTTCATGAAACGTCTTGTATTCGTTGCATTATTTATGATCTTGCGTTTGGCCGCTTTCGGCCAACACAGCAACGAATGGATTAATTTTTCCGCCTCTTATTATAAGATTCCGGTTGCGAAAGACGGCCTATACCGGCTTACGCGTGCACACCTAATGGCGGCCGGAGTGCCTTTAATAATCGATCCACGGACAATTAAGATTTACCATCGCGGAATCGAACAAGCCATTTACGTTGAAGGGGAAAGCGACAGCCAGTTGAATACAAACGATTTTGTGGAATTTTACGGGCGCAGGAATGATGGCACGTTAGACTCAAAGTTATTTACGTCCGATGACGCGCAGCCTCACACGCTATACAATATATATTCGGATACCACCGCTTATTTTCTTACGTACGGTGGAGGAAATGGAAAGCGTGCAACAGTAGCGCCACTGACCGCAGCCAGTCCGGCAGAAGCCTTTCACTGGGATGAAAAGCTCGTGATTTATCATGACGAGTATTCCTCAGGAATCGATTATGGTGACATTCAGTTATCCTCCTTTGAAACCGGTGAGGGTTGGACCAGTGAAGCGATTCGGCAGGGTAGAACAAAGGACTTTTTGGTAAACGGTATCATGCACACCGTGCCTGCCGCGGGTGTCCCGAAACTTGAGGTTCTTTTTACAGGTAGAGGGCCATTCAACCACAACATTGAAGTCTTCGCGGGTTCCCGTCTTATCCTAGACTCAACCATTAATGAATATAGCTCGGTTAAGTTTGAATCTGACCTTGAGTGGACGGACATCACATCTTCGGGTCAACTGACACTACGTGTAAGTGTGTCGGGGAACAACGCGTTGCCAGCTCGTGTAAGTGTGGGGTACGTTAGATTGCGATATCCTCAGGCTGTGTCGTTCAGCGGGAGCACTGAGAAGCACTTTATCCTTAGGGAAAATTCTTCCGGAGTATCGAATGTCAGTATTCACGATGCACCGGCAAATGCCGTGGTGTATGATGTTACAGACCCCAACAACGTGATGCGTATTCCCACGACCAGTTCATCAACACTTGACCTGGTCGTTGGGAGTACGACATCGAGTCGTACCCTTTTTGCAGCCAGCACGTTCATTAATCCGCCTATTAAACGTGTCGGGTTCCGCACGATCAATCCGTCTGGTCAGGACTATGTGATCATTAGCCATGCTTCGTTACGCAAACCGGTTGCCGGACTTACGGATCCTGTGAAGGCTCTTGCGGAATACCGATCGCAGCCGCAGGGCGGAAGTTTTGATACGCTGATTGTAAACGTGGATCAATTATACAATCAATTCAGTTATGGCGAAATCAGCCCGTTGGCGATTTTTAATTTTCTAAAGTACCTGAACACCGGAACCTTGCCAAAATATCTGTTCTTAATTGGCAAAGGTCTGGATGTGAATTATGGTTATCATCGCAATCCCGGTTCATTTACACAGTTCAAAGACCTGGTGCCTTCGGCAGGATTCCCTGCGTCTGATATTAAGTATTCTGCTGTGCTTTCAGGCACGCATGCGCCTAGTGTTGCCACGGGGAGGCTATCGGCTAGTCACCCTGCGGAGGTCGCAGCGTACTTTAATAAGCTGAAAGAATTCGAAGCTCAACCGTTCGACAACCTTCGTAGAAAAAATCTGTTGCATCTCAGTGGAGGGCTTTATGATACCGAGCCTCAGGAGTTCCGATCTATTCTTGAAGGTTTTGCAGTGACTGCGGAGTCATACACGCTTGGAGGAAATGTGAAAGCGATCGCAAAGCAGTCCACGGACATAGAAGTTATTAACGTTGCAGAAGAAGTAAACAGAGGATTGAACTTGATCACGATGTTCGGTCACTCTTCACCGACATCTGCTGATTTTGACATCGGTCTCGTGACTGACCCCCTGATGGGTTACAACAACAAAGGCAAGTATCCAGCGCTTCTTTTGAACGGCTGTCTCGCAGGTTCCTACTTTTTAAATACTTCAATTTTTGCCGAAAACTGGATCAACGCACCCGATCGCGGAGCAATCGGTGTCATTGCACATAGTTCCTTTGGGTTCGCATCCTACCTGCGCATTTATTCTGACTACTTCTACAAAGTTGCGTTTGGCGATTCCACCTTTATTAACCGGGGGCTTGGCGATGTGCAAATGGAAGTTGCAAAACGCTTTCTTGCACCCAATCCAGCATCCGTCACCGTGCAGAGCCAGGTTCAACAGATGGTGCTGCTTGGCGATCCGGCAGTCTCATTGTTCAGGGCTCCAAAACCCGATTTTGCAATTGTACCGAATTCCGTTTCTCTTAGTTCATCCGATGGCGCGAGGCTTTCGGCTTTTTCAGATTCGCTAGCGCTGCGATTTATTGTTAATAACTTCGGGAAGGCAAAGGACAAAAAGCTGAAAATTTCCGTAACGCGTACGCTGAATGATAATTCTGTTAAGCACTATGATACGCTTATTAACGCAACGCTGTACAGCGACACCATCACTGTGAGCCTTCCCGGGCGTCTTGATCAAGGCTTTGGTAACAATAATTTTTCTATAAAAGTCGACAGCGATAACCTGATTGATGAACTCTCGGAAGAGAACAACGTCTACGAACAAGTTTTCTTCATTCCGCTTAGTGGTACAAAAAATTTATATCCCGATCAATTCGGTATCGTCACATCCACCGAGCCAACGTTGTCCTTTCAGCATACCGATCACCTTTCGGACGAGCGTGAATTCATTTTACAGCTCGACACCACTAAAACATTCACGAGTCAATTCCTCCAGGAATTTTTTATCAAGGGAAAAGTTCTTGCCAAACAAAAAGTGCAACTGCTGCAGGACGACTCACTGGTGTACTACTGGAGGACTCGCTTGAAAGAACCTCAAGTCAACGAGAATACGAATTTTGATGTGAGTTCCTTCACTTACATCTACAACGGACCAACGGGTTGGACACAGCGTCACTATGGGCAATTTGAAGACAATGTCACGGAACGTCTGCAGAAGAACTCTGGTTCACGAAGAATTGAATTCAGGGAAAGCACTACAACCCTGGATATACTTGCGTTCGGAGCCGGACGATCTGAAACTCCAAGCGTTAAAATTAATGGAGCCGAATATAACCTGTACAGCGAGGAGAATAATCTAGTCTGTCGTACGAACACGATTAACCTTATTGCTTTCGACAAAAAGACAACGCAGCCGTATGCCGGTGTGTATTTCGACCGGAACGAGCTGCGCGAAAAATTTGGGTCTGCAGCTATCGTATGCGGACGCGAGCCGTATGTCATTAACAGTTTTCGGGCGAATGAAGTGAACCAAGGCAAAGGTGGTGACCTTATTCAATATATAAGCAACATTCCTCTTGGGGATTCTGTTTTACTTTACACCAGTGGTGATGCAGGGATCGCGACATGGCCCTCAAACGTAAAAGCTGCGATGGCTGAACTTGGCGTGGCATTAACACAGCTCGATGCGATCCAGCCCGGTGAACCTGTCATCATTCTTGCTCGAAAAGGTGCGGAAGCAGGGTCTGCCACCGTTCACAGAACAACAGCGTCTCCCGCTAACGAGCAAACTATTTCTCTGCATGAGTCCGTAACGGGCCGTGAATCGCGCGGGACGATGACCTCATCAGTGATTGGTCCGGCTTTGAAATGGAATGACTTCCTCGTAAAGTATGGCGTTGACAACCCTGACGACCTGGTAAATTTTACAATCTACGGGCTGGACTTTTTAGGAAAATCGACAGTGTTATTGAGTGATGTCACACACGACCTGTCCCTTTCGTCTATCGATCCAGCCGTCTATCCATTGCTACGCATCGAGTTTGCCACACAAGATGAAACGTTTGTAACGGCTGCACTTCTTAACCGTTGGATGGTCACGTTTGAGCCTGCACCGGAAGGATTACTCATGTTTAATGGCGTGCAAGACCAACAGGTCGTAGCGGAAGGTCAGGCATGGGTTGGAAGTTATAGTTACATTAATATAAGTGATAAGGCGTTTACAGACTCGCTTACGGTTGACTATCGCATAGATCAAATACGGACACACGCGTCTACACAGAGAGCGGCACGGATAGGAGCGCCTGCAGCAGGAGATACGACAATGTTTAGTCTGTCCTTTCCAACACACCACCAGGCGGGGATTAATGACGTATCTGTCTTCGTTAATCCGCGAGTGCTGCCGGAAAACGATTTCGATAACAACTTTATCACGCTGGTTCAACATGTCAAGGTGCTTCCGGATACGCTGGCT
>DASWTM010000351.1:0-6388 GCA_036402115.1 Chryseosolibacter sp. | reverse complement strand
GCGATTTCATTTGCATTGTGAAGTGACGCTCGTTTCACGGTTGTCCCGGCCAGGAATACCGGTTCCAGTTCTGCTACAGGAGTGACTGCCCCGGTTCTTCCTACCTGATAGGTGATTCCGTTCAACCGCGTGCTGATGCTTTCCGCTTTGTACTTGTATGAAATAGCAAAGCGTGGGCTTTTGGCGGTGAACCCTAGACGTTCCTGTTGTTCAAGATTGTTTACCTTAATTACAACTCCGTCCGTTTCCAACGGAAGTTCAAGTCTTCGTTTTTCCCAGTAGTGTATATACTGCAGAACCTCAGCAATGTTTTTACATTTTTTGTATGTCTGCGAAACATTAAACTTCCAGCTTTCGAGAAGTTTGATGTTTTCTTCGTGCGTTTCTGTTTCTACACCAAGCAAGGAATAGGTGTAGCAATCGAGTTTTCGTTTTGCGACTTCCGTGGAATCCTGCATTTTTACTGTGCCAGCAGCGGTGTTCCGCGCATTGGCGTAGCGTTCTTCACCAATGTCTTCCCGTTCTTTATTGAGCTGTGTAAAAACTGTTTTGGGCATGAAGATCTCTCCACGGACTTCAAAACTGGGTGGAGTATTCTTTCCACTGATCTTCAGCGGAATGTTGCGGATAGTCTTAACGTTGTTCGTTACGTTATCGCCCCGCACGCCATCACCGCGTGTGACACCTCTGACGAGCAATCCGTTTTCATAAACAAGACTTATCGATACACCGTCAAATTTTAACTCGCAGAAATATTCGTAGGGGTCACCTTCCAGGCCTTTTGCAACGCGCTTGTCAAAGTCTTCAAGTTCTTCCTGGCTGTAGGTGTTGCCAAGCGAAAGCATTGGATACTTATGAGCGACTGTCTCGAACGTCTTGGTAATCGTTCCCCCAACGCGTTGGGTAGGAGAGTCGGGTTGCCGGAATTGCGGGAACTCGTTCTCAAGCTTTGTCAGTTTGGCCAGCAGCTGGTCAAATTCATAGTCGCTGATCTCGGACGTGTTGAGTTGATAGTATAGGTGTGTATGGTAGTTGACTTGCTCGGTAAGTGCAATGATTTCCTTTTGAGCTTGCGCTGCGGTCATAGTAGATCCTGTGAAACGAATTTGTTTCGAAAATAATGAAATGAGCCGAGAAAATTAAGACCCTATTTTGTTGGATCCTGATAGGCGCTCAACCCTTCCTTCATGTTGACTTTGTTGTTCTTGCGATCAATGTCGGCCATGCGTTCAGTAGGATCGATTTCCACCGTGGCAATGTCACTCGTGGGTCGACTTACTTTAAGCGTATAGGTTGGATTCACCCACGGCCATGCTACAAGGTCCTTGCGCTGAATCGATTTGTTTTCCACGGGCTTATTGCCAAGGGTTTCATTCAATGGAACGTAGAATATTTCTTTGCTGCCATCCTTGTAGGTGACGAGCAGATCAATCGGCATCGGGAATTCGCCTAAGCGCTCAAGGGTGATGAAGCTATCACTGCCATCCGACACCACTGACTTAATAGAATAATTGATCCGTTTTGTTGTGTTGATGAGGTAATTCAAATACCAGGTCAATTGCATGCCGGAGGTTTTTTCCATCACGCGAATGAAATCGTTCGGCTCGGGATGCCTGAACTGCCACTTATTAAAATATGCGCGCATGCCTTTGTAGAATGTTTCTTCCCCAATGATATATTTAAGCTGCTCGCAGAAAATTGTTCCCACATTATACGCGGTAGTGCTGTAGCCGCGATTGGTATTGAAGTGATCGGAATGCTGATTCGGTGGTTCCTGCAGTCCGCTTCTGATCAGTGCAAAATATCCGGCATAACTTGATGCCTGTGGTTTCGGATCTTCAAAAGCGATTCCTAAAAACTCGTTGCTGGCAAAATCGGTAAAGCCCTCATCCATCCAGGCATAGAGTGATTCATTCGATGCTAATACACCCTGATACCACGCATGCGTTACTTCGTGTGCCATCACTTCAACAAGCCCGTTAAAGGTTCCTTCGCCAAGAATTAATGTGCACATCGCGTATTCCATTCCACCATCGCCACCTTGGATGATGGAGTATGTGTCATATGGATATTTCCCAAAACGCGTGTTCATAAATTTGAAGTGCTCAATGGCAACTGGCTGAAGGTTTTTCCAGTTCTGAGCAAACTTTTCCTTCGGTTGATAGAAAAAGTGAAGCTCCGGTCCATCCGGCATCTGCACTTTGTCATGTGCATAATCACGATCAGCAGCCCATGCAAAATCGTGAACTCGCTTGGCGATAAAATGCCATGTTAGATTCCCATCTGGTCTTTTCACGGTAGTCCCGGCTTTCTCGTATCCATAGCCAATCGCTTCTGGATTCTGAAGTTTCCCGGTTCCGGCAAGAACATAGCTCGGGTCGATGGTGATCTTCACATCATAGTCGCCCCACACGCCATGGAATTCTCGGGCAACATATTGGTAGGCATGCCATCCGCGGTAATCATACTCCGCCATCTTCGGAAACCATTGTGTCATCGAGTAGTCGATACCTTCGCGATTATTCCTTCCGGTTCTTCTAATCTGAAGAGGAACCTGAGATTCAAACTTCATATCAAACGTTGCTTTGCCATTGGGAAGAATTGGTTTGGCAAGTACCACTTCGAGAATTGTTCCGTTAACGCTATGGCTGACGTCTTTGCCATCCTGCTTCAGCGATTGAATGTGCTGGTAACCGATCTCCTCAGGCTTAAGTTTTGATATACGATCTTGTACACGTGGATCTGGGTCGGCAATCGTTCTTGAGCGAACGTCCATCATACTTCCCGGTTGAAAGGCATTGTAGTATAGATGGTAGTAGACTTTTCGGAGCGTGTCAGGGGAGTTGTTGGTGTATATGAGCTTTTGTGTGCCGGTAAAACGATGCGTTGTCACATCGAATTTGATGTCCATCGTGTAGTCAGCACGTTGTTGCCAACGATAGTCCTGAGCGTTAGAAAACTGAATAGCAAGGAGGGCTGCAAAAAGCGTCAATAGGTATTTCATCGGATGTAGTTATAGCGTGCAAAATATTTAACCTTTCCAACTTTGCAAACTACTTCCGGGATGGGAGGTCGATAAGGTACATCAGGCTGCCCGTCAGGTAAGTGCTTTCGGAAAGTGCCTCCGGTTCGCCTGGTAGCGCTTTTGGGATATTATAGATATAGGTGAACGAAAAAGCCCACTTTTTATGACTGATGCTGAGTGGAACACTGATTGCATAGTTCATGACTCCATACACATCCTTCTCTGTAATGACCGTTTTATAGCGGGTGCCATAGTCTCGCACATTCTGAACAAGTTCTCGTAGCGTTGCAGGTCTGACGTATTCGATGGTCGTTATTACCTCGTTCCCATAGAGCAGTAAGAAAGATGGAGAAACGGCAATTCTGTCGAGCTTTAGAAATTTCTTATGGGCAGCTGTCAAGGTCACCGCTGGCATGATGCGGTGCGCATATTGCTCACCAAAGTAGAACGAATAGTTAGCAGAAAATGAAACAGGTTTAAACTCAAGGATAGGTGTAACAGATAGTGTATTTCGATAAGGTATGTAGACATCGTCTCCCGAAAAATTGTAGAGATATTTATCAAATCCAGCCATGAAGGAAAAGTGTTTGGTCACATCCTTCATATAGCCGGCAGAGAAAATAGTCAGGTAGTACGAGGGCTCAAAATCTTTACTCCAGAATGCGCTTGCGTCTGCGTAGAGCCCAGACGGATGGAAGTAAGAAAGTCCGGGGGACAGGCCAAAGTTTTCAATTCCCAGTGTACGGCCTGCGGACAATACATTGCTGTTATAGCTGAGTCTGACCGCGACTTGAGACGTCTGCGACTCTTGAAGCTCGAGAAGGCTATCAATTAATGAAAATATTGAAAGTGAATCACCGGATGTGAACTCAGTTGAATCGTGCAGAAAAGAAGCATCAGCATCCTGTGCATGAAGGCCGGATGCTGATGTCAGGATCAAGAGAGAAATCCACCATCGCAGACCCATGGGTCATTAATTATTTCTTTGCTGGAGACGTTGCTGTGTGCGCTCGCGCTGTTGTTGCCTTCGTTCCTGGTTCATCTGGCGCTGTTGAAGCTGGCGAATAATAAGTCTTCTGAAATCACCTTCCGCTTGCCTGAGATTCATCAGCTTCTGTGGCGTAATTACTTTCTGCAGGCGGCCGGAGTAATCTTTCTCCAGGTCGAGCTGCTGTTGCTTAACCTTGAGGTCCAGATCAAGCAATTCTTTTTCGCTGGTTCCTTTTTCTTTAGCGGTCCGATATTGCTGACGTATCTCCTGGCGTTTTTGTGCATACTCGCGATATACCGGCCAGAATTTTTCAGCTTCCTCCGGAGTGAGGCCAAGTCGTTCGGTGATGTAGGCTGCATGAGCCGCTTTTATTTTTTGTTCAGCCTTGGGATCCAGTTGAACAATGTCCTGATCCTCATCCTGCGCCACAGCACAGATAGAAGTCAGGAAAAGAAAAAATATTGTTAGTAGTCGCATGGCTAATACATTATTGCATTACAAATTTTCGGTGTCGAGGTCTTCCAACAAGCCATCGATAAGTTCTTCTTCGAGCTCGAGCTCGTAAACTTCGCTTTCAATCGCTTCCACCTCGCTCGTGCTGAAATCCACATCTTCCAGCAGCTCTTCCGTAGTCAGCTCTGATTCGTTCAGGTAGGCCACGAGTTGTTCGCTCTCTACGCTTGCCAGGATTGATTCCGCATCGTTTGAAGCTGCAGGTGCAAACAGCCAAAGGAGACCAATCACAAGCACCAGAACAGCAGGAATCACATACTGAAGCCGGTATTGCAAAACGAATGATGGCTTAGGTTTTTCATTGCCGGAAATACGCGCCTGAATTTTGTTCGGCAACTGATCGAAATATCCATCAGGGACGTTAAAAATCGGCTTTTTTGGTATGTCTTCCAGTTTCATCGTTTCTATGACTTTTTCTTCTGTCAAAGGTTTAATCATGAAGTTAGAAAATCCTCTATTTTTTTCACGGCATGGTGAAAGCTTGCCTTCAACGCGCCAACACTTGTATTCGTAATTTCAGAAATTGCCTCGTAGGTCATATCATCAAAATATTTCATGTTAAAAACCAGGCGCTGTTTGTCGGGGAGCGTCAGTAACGCCTTCTGAAGTTTGATTTGTATTTCGTCACCACTCAATTGGTTTCCGCTCTCGATTTTCCCGGTAAGCTCCTTGGCGACATCATTGATCGGAAGCAAAAATTTGTTCTTCTTTTTCTGAAGGAATGTAAGGCATTCGTTTGTGCTTATCCGATAGATCCAGGTGTAAAGTTGAGCGTCTTCACGGAAGCCTTCGATGTTCTTATGGATCTTGATGAAGACTTCCTGCGTGAGGTCATCGGCATCGTCATGGTCGATCACCATTTTGCGAATATGCCAGTAGATGCGTTGCTGATAGGTGCGCACAAGCATATTGAACCCATAATTCCTGGTTTCCGGATTTCTGATTTTCTCCAGCAGTTCGCGATCTTCCAAAGATTGTGGGGCTTATCCTTGAAGTTAGACAATTTCACTTCCCGATGGTTTAATGCCCATGAGAAAAATCGCTAGGAAAATTCTGCAATCGAATCCACGAGATATTCAAACTGCTCTTTTGAATGCGCGGGAAAGTTTGCGAACCTCAGTTGCGTTTTTTTGTTTGACCCATATCCATCGCCTGGGAACAAACCTTTTTGTTGAAGGAACTGGGTGAGGCGTTCGGTATGCGATTGACAATCCGCTACAATTACCGTTTTCGACTGGAACTTCTTGTCCTTTACAAATGGATTCAACAACGAATGCTGCTCCAGGGCCTGGTAGAGGATTGCAGCCTTGTATTCTGTTTCTCTGCGAATCGTTTCAACACCACGCCTCAGAAAATCTTTGATCACCTGGTTCAGCAAATAAATGCCAAGAACGTTCGGTGTTTCCGGTGTCTGATTTTTTGCGGCATTGCTTCTTAGTGTGGGTATGTTGTGGTACGAGCCGATCGAAATTCCTTTCGCCAGAAGTTGTTCTGCTTTCGCTACACATTTTTGGTTGACGATCCAGACGCCAAGTCCTGCCGGAAGACCGAAGCCTTTCTGTACAGAGAAGAAGACTGTATCTACTTTTGTAAAGTCAAAAGCAGGGTAGGGCAGAGACGACACAGCATCAACAGCAATCAACGCATTTTCGTTTTGTGCTTTGAAGCTGTGAATGAAATCCAACGGAAGACTTACACCCGTGCTCGTCTCATTGTGTGTAAGGGCAATCAGTTCAGTCGAGCTGATGTTTGAAACAGATGGAAAGCCTTCGCCCTCCTTGACTTCAATTTTTTCAGCTCGCCTGTTCAGTTGCTGTGCGATCTCGTAAAAGCGCTTTGAGAATGAGCCATTGACAAAG
>DASWTM010000350.1:0-6222 GCA_036402115.1 Chryseosolibacter sp. | reverse complement strand
CACTGAATGTTCCTTCATACCAGAACACCTGAGAGTCGCCTTCGAAAGCGAGGATGTGTGTACAAACCCTGTCAAGGAACCAGCGGTCGTGGGAGATAATTACAGCACAGCCACCGAAGTTTTCCAACGCTTCCTCTAGTGCACGGAGTGTGTTCACGTCAAGATCGTTGGTAGGTTCATCCAACAAGAGGAGGTTTCCACCTTGCTTCAAGGCAATCGCAAGGTGAACGCGGTTGCGCATACCACCCGATAACTCTTTCACTTTCTTTTGCTGATCCGTGCCGTTGAAGTTGAATTTACCAACATACGCACGTGAGTTGATTTCTTTGCCACCGATCATCATCAGATCGTTTCCGCCAGTGATCGCCTTGAAGACTGTTTCTTCTGGTTTCAGGTCATCGTGTTCCTGGTCAACATAAGCGATCTTCACTGTTTCACCGACCTCGAATTTTCCTGCGTCTGGCTTCTCCTTACCAGTGATCATCTTGAACAACGTAGTCTTACCCGCACCGTTCGGACCGATGATTCCAACGATACCTGCGGGAGGTAGGGTGAAGTTCAGGTTTTCGTAGAGAAGCTTGTCGCCATACGCTTTGGCCACGCCAGAAGCTTCAATTACTTTATTTCCAAGACGTGGTCCTGGTGGAATGAACAATTCGAGCTTTTCTTCTTTGTCCCGCGTCTCCTGGCTCATCAGTTTGTCGTACGCATTCAAACGTGCTTTTCCTTTCGCGTGACGTCCCTTTGGATTCATGCGTACCCACTCCAACTCACGCTCGAGCGCTTTCTGACGTTTTGATTCAGTTTTCTCCTCCTGCTGTAGACGCTTTTGCTTTTGCTCCAGCCATGAAGAGTAATTTCCTTTCCATGGAATTCCTTCGCCACGATCCAGTTCAAGGATCCAGCCCGCAACGTTATCGAGGAAGTAACGGTCGTGGGTAACTGCGATCACCGTCCCTTTGTATTGCTTTAAGTGTTGTTCCAGCCAATGAACCGACTCTGCGTCCAGGTGGTTGGTTGGTTCATCAAGGAGGAGTACATCTGGCTCCTGGAGGAGCAGGCGGCACAACGCAACACGTCTCTTCTCACCCCCGGAGAGGTTCTCAACCTTTGCGTCAGGCGGAGGACAGCGCAGGGCATCCATGGCGCGCTCAAGTTTATGGTCTAGTTCCCACGCATTGACAGCGTCAAGCTTCTCCTGGATCTCACCTTGCTTTTGGATAAGCTTGTCCATCGCATCGGGGTTCTCCAATACTTCAGGATCCGCAAAGTTTTCATTGATGGCTTCGAATTCCTTTAGAAGGGATGATATTTCCTGCACGCCTTCCTCAACGATTTCTTTCACCGTCTTGGTCTTGTCGAGTTTCGGTTCCTGCTCAAGCAAGCCTACACTGAAGCTCAGGTCAGACACAACCTCGCCCTGAAACTCTTTATCGACACCGGCAATAATTCGCAGGAGGGATGATTTTCCGGATCCGTTAAGACCGAGAACCCCAATCTTTGCTCCGTAGAAGAATGACAGGTAGATATTTTTTAAAACTTGTTTGCTGGGAGGGTAAATCTTATTGACCCCAGCCATTGAAAAGATGATTTTTTCGTCAGCCATATGCAATGATAAAATGCGGGAAGTAACTTTTAAACAATTCTGCCGTACTCTCTTTCGTTAACACCTCAATTACTTTGACGGCAACGGTTTCAGAGTTGAGGCGCAATATGGCGAATACTTTTCGTGGGTAAGAGGGGCGGTGGTTACATTTTTAAGGTGAAATCGATTTAAAAACGAACTTTTCTGCCTGTTTTTTGCTCATATGAAATAAAGAAACCGGTTGTTTGATTTGATCAATTAAAGTTTATTTTTGCGGAAAATTAAGGAGGACTAAAAGCTATGTATTGGACACTCGAACTTGCCTCTTATCTAGAAGATGCGCCCTGGCCAGCAACGAAAGACGAGTTAATCGACTATTCGATCCGTTCAGGTGCTCCATTGGAAGTGGTTGAGAATCTTCAGGAACTTGAGGATGATGGTCAGCCGTATGAAAGTATCGAAGAGATCTGGCCGGATTACCCGACCAAGGAGGATTTCTTCTTCAATGAAGACGAATATTGACTGAATTCAGGCGCTTCAATCAGCTGCCTGTCGAAAAATAAAAAACGGACATCAGTGCGATGTCCGTTCTTGTTTATAGACTGACAAGAGAGAAAACTACGATACAAATTCTTCCTTCGATACCGTTACACCTGACAGCGTCCGAATGGTCTTCAAAACGGAATCTGGTGTAACCGAAATGCTGTCAATGCCTTGCTCAACCAGGAAGGCAGCAAAATCAGGGAAATCTGAGGGTCCTTGTCCGCAAATACCAACCTTCACACCGTTTGCCTTAGCTGTCTTAATCAGAGTAGAAATAAAGCGCTTCACAGCTAAGTTACGCTCATCATAAAGTTCGGCCACCAATGCGGAGTCGCGATCCAGCCCAAGCGTTAGCTGCGTCAGGTCGTTTGAACCGATGGAGAATCCGTCAATGTGCTTGCAGAATTCGTCTGCGAGGATAATGTTGGAAGGCACTTCCGCCATCAGGAATACTTCTAACCCATTCTGACCGCGCTGCAAACCATACGCTTTCATCACATCATAAACGCGATGCAATTCTTTAACCGTGCGACAGAACGGAATCATCACCACAACATTGGATAAACCCATCTTTTCGCGAACGCGTTTAATGGCGAGACATTCAAGCCCAAAGGCATGGCGATATTTTTCAGAATAATAACGTGACGCACCGCGCCATCCGATCATCGGATTTTCTTCCTTTGGCTCAAAATAATTTCCGCCCAAAAGATTTTCGTATTCGTTGGTCTTGAAATCAGAAAAACGAACAATCACTTTGTTTGGATAGAATGCCGATGCGATCTTGCCGATACCGTACGAAAGCTTCTGTATGAAGAACGCTTCTTCCGATTCATAACCGGTAGTCAACGCGTTGATTTTTTCAGTAAGCGCAGCATCGCCAAGTTCGCGGTGATGTAACAAGGCCAGCGGATGTGCCTGGATGTAATTGTTAATAATAAATTCTTCGCGCGCGAGACCAACACCTGCGTTTGGAATGTGCGAGAACTTGAAAGCAAGTTCAGGTGAGGCCACGTTCAGCATGATTGGGGTCTCAATCTTTGGAAGATCATTGAGATCTGTCTCCATTTTTTCGAACGGCACCTCGCCTCTATAGACGAACCCAACTTCACCTTCGCAGCATGAAATTGTTATAGTGTCTCCATCCTTGAGAACTTCGGTCCCTGTGCCTGTTCCAACAATAGCCGGAACGCCCAGCTCCCGTGCAACTATCGCTGCGTGACAAGTCCTTCCGCCTTTATTGGTTACGATTGCCGAAGCCTTTTTCATGATTGGCTCCCAGTCAGGGTCGGTCATCTCAGTAACGAGCACATCACCTTCATGGAAATCGACTCCATCGTGTGAACCATCACGGCCATCAAGCGAATACATGGTTACCACACGACCACTTGCTGCCTTATTTCCTACCGCAATACCCTGCAGGATTTTTTCCGTTGGTGCCGTAGGTGCAAGTTTGTACTCGACAAGCTTCGATTCGTCTTTGCGCGAGTGAATGGTCTCTGGACGTGCCTGTACAATGAAGAGCTGGTTGGTCAATCCATCCACCGCCCATTCTACATCCATCGGACACCAGTGACCTTTGAGATCACTATAATATTTTTCGATTGCGCATACCCACTTCGATAGCTCGAGAATCTGTTCATCATCGAGGCAAAATTTCTTCTGAGCCTCCCGCTGAACATTGACGATCTTTGTCAGCTGACCGGGATCGTCTCCATAAATCATCTTTTTGTCTTTTTTGCCAAGATTCTTTTCAATGATGGAAGCAAATCCTTTTTCAAGAGTCGGTTTAAATACAATATACTCGTCAGGCGATACGGATCCCTGCACGATCATTTCACCAAGACCGTATGAAGCATTAATGATGACAGCGTTTTTGAAACCTGATTCCGTATCGAGTGAGAAAGCCACACCCGATGAAGCGAGATCCGAACGAACCATTTTCTGTACGCAAACCGAAAGGGCCACGTCAAAATGGTCAAACTTGAAATGTTCACGATAGGAGATAGCACGGTCAGTGAAAAGCGATGCAATACAATTTCTTACGGCATCGAGAATTCCTTCCGGACCACGAACGTTCAAGTAAGTTTCCTGCTGGCCAGCGAATGATGTATCCGGAAGATCTTCTGCCGTGGCGCTGGAGCGTACAGCCACATCCGTTGCATCCTGGTTATAATAGTTTGAAAGTTTCTTATACCGTGAAGAAATCTCTCTCTCCAACGCATCTGGAAACTTCCCGTTTCGAATCATCTGGCGGATCTGCATGCCGCCTTTACGCAGTGAGATGAGATTGTTCATATCCATCTCCGCTACCACTTTCCGGATTGAGCCTTCAAGACGGTTGTATTTCAAAAATTCCCAGTAGGCATCAACGGTGATGGCGAAACCTAGCGGGATACTAATCCCTAACGATCCCAGATTTCTCATCATTTCGCCTAGGGAGGCATTCTTTCCACCCACGAGCGGAAGGTCCTTCAACGTAACCTCGTGCAGTTCAACAGTGTATCGGCTTGACATAAAATGGTGTTTAGTGTGTGCGTGACACATTCAAAAAACCGTTCCCTGACACCATTTCAATCGTTTACGGAAACGGAAGCGACAATTCGAGGAGAATCTTATTTAAAAGGTGGAAGTATCTCTACACCTGGCGGGAGTCGAGCAAAGCTTTGGCAATAACGAGGTCTTCTTCGGTTGTGATCTTGATGTTTCGGTAGCTGCCTTCAAAAAGCGAGATGGTCAATCCGGACCGTTCCGCAACACTGGCATCATCGGTAAGTGTTTCGTCTTCTTTCATCTCATAAGCCTTTTTAATGACTGAAACAACGAAAGTCTGCGGGGTCTGGATGAGCCTGAATTTCGAACGATCAACTGCCTTGGTATTGTCTTGATCACTCACGCGGATCGATTCTTTGAGCCGCACCGCAGCTACCGCGGATTTGTGAACCGCGGCTAATCGAAACGATGCTCCAATGATGTCTTCACTAACCAATGGCCTTACACCATCATGAATTGCAACAAGCCCATCGCTTTGAATTTTTTCCAGCCCTTTTTTCACCGACTGAAATCGTGAATCGCCCCCTTCCTGCAGAATAAATTTCTTTTTGAACTGATGTTTTTCAACCAGCGCATTCCAAAGTGGAAAATCATCTTTCGGCAGCACGAGGATAATGGTGATGGCTTCGGAGTCTCGATAGAATGCATTGATGGTATGCATAAGGATGGGAAGTCCATTCAATTCCAGGAATTGTTTCGGAACAGCGCTCTTAATCCGCGTTCCTTTGCCTCCTGCAACGATGAGTGCGTATTCGGTTGAGTTCAAAGTGACTTAAGCTTGTTTTCCAGAGAGAATTTAAGAGGAGGCAAGTACAGCGTTACAATCCGCCATATCACGTCATAATCGATGCCTTGGTAGTCATGAGCAATGATATTGCGCGAACGTACAATCCTGGCCCATTCAACATCTGGCAGAACGTCCCGAAAACTTTTGGGCATCCGATGGGCGGCCTCGCCAAGTACCAATAGTTGCATTAAAACTGCGTCTCTCGTTTTTTGATCAGTTGTGAACACTTCAACAGTGGTGCCCTCTATATAAGACTCGATTGTGTTGATGGACCTAATAATTGTCTCGACCAAAATTCTGACATCTCGTTCAGACATATATCAAATCCTTTTCAACATACGGTACAAGCGCTTTCTTTAAAGCGTTCTTTGTTACTAAATCAACGGGTGTTTGTAAAATGCTTTCAAGGTAAAGAACCAAATCTATGAACTCAATGCCGACTGGTTGCGAGAACTCCACTAAAAAATCGATGTCGCTGCCATTCTGTTGATCGCCTCTTGCATATGAACCGAATAGCGCCAAACTCTTCACCGGAAATTTTTGGTGCAGTTCTTCTTTATGGGCGTTGAGGATTTCGATTATTTCTTCTTTCGAAAGCATTTATAAAAATAACGATTACAAATTGTAACTTCAATCCCAAATTCGGTATGATTCTCCTTCGATTCCTGTTAATCGCCTTCAACGTTGCTGTAATCGGATTTCTGATCTACAAGATGGTCGATGCCGTTCAACGCCCTCAGGAACGAACGAAGAAGAT
>DASWTM010000349.1:0-30506 GCA_036402115.1 Chryseosolibacter sp. | reverse complement strand
ATACAGTAACACAACCCATCCACACCTCCAAAAATCTTAAATCTAAAATCTTAAATCTTAAATTCTAATTCCCCCTTACTTCACTATCTTGTTAGAACCCACGTTCACCGGAATGAGTCAGCCAGCGCAAGACCACTACCACCTCTCCCCTTCCCGGATCAAAGAGCCGCCCACAACCTTTTTTGCACGACTCAAATTTCTCGGTCCGGGCTTCATCCTGTCAGCTTCGATTGTCGGATCAGGCGAGCTGATTGCCACCACAACACTCGGAGCGCGCGCAGGCTTCGTTGCGTTTTGGGTCATCATCGTGAGTTGTCTCGTAAAAGTTGCTGTGCAGCTCGAGTTCGGAAAGCATGCTATCCTCACGGGTGAAACTGCCATGCAGTTGTTCAACAAGCTTCCCGGAAAAAAAATTGGAAAAGGTAAGTGGAGCTTGTGGCTAATATTTTTTCTGATCCTGTTAAAGCTCGTTCAACTCGGAGGAATGATTGGCAGCACAGCTATCGTGCTCAATATGCTTTGGCCGAAAGTTGCCGTTCCCGTGTGGGTAATCGTCAGCGCACTGAGCGTGTCGATGTTGATTTACAAAGGCTACTATATCATAGTGGAAAAACTTTCACTCGTCATGATTGCCATGTTCACCGTGATGACCATTACTTCTGTGCTGGCGCTCGAGTTCACGGCCTACAGCATATCATGGCAAGAACTCGCCAGCGGTCTCACGTTTTCCATGCCTGCCGGAATTATATCCGTGGCCATCGGTGCCTTCGGAATTACAGGTGTGGCCAGCGATGAGATCATTGCTTACAACTACTGGTGTCTTGAGAAAGGCTACGCGGCTTACACCGGTCCGCGCACCAATGATGAGGCGTGGCGCGCGCGTGCAAACGGATGGATGAAAGTGATGTACCTCGATGCCATCACCGCCATGGTTATCTACACATCCGTCACCGCAGCATTTTATTTATTGGGCGCGGCCGTGCTCCATGGTCGCGGAGTTATTCCTGAAGGCAATCAGCTGATCGAAACAGTCGCATTGATCTACACGGAGTCCCTCGGTGAAGGCATCCGGATGGCGTACCTGGTCGGAGCATTCTTTGTTTTGTACTCAAGTCTCTTCGCCACGCTCGCAGCCTGGACAAGAATTTATCCCGACATCTTCGGACGCCTCGGGTGGATAAACTTTAACGACCTCTCCCAAAGACGAAAGATGATCGCTCTCCTCGCGTGGACCATTCCCCTCGTATGGGCCGCCACTTTTCTCTATATTAATCTCCCCGTGATGATGATCCTCTTTGGCGGAGTGGTCGGATCCATCATGTTGTTCCTTGTCGTCTTTGCCGGAATCACCATCAAGTACACTATCCCGAACGTTGTGCCACCGAGCAGATTTTACAACATTACTTTTTGGATTAGTGTTGTGTCGATTTGTTTTGTGGGAGTGTATGGGATTGTGAAGTTGTTTTGAGACGGACCTCGGACAACCGTTTTCCATCTTCGGGGAGAAGCCGCGGGCTACGAGCTGCGTGCTTCGAGCCACACACGAATCAGCTCGAAGCTCGAAGCTGGCAGCTCGAAGCTATTCTTGGCCTGACCTCCGCCCCGACTTGAAGCTTGTAGCTTGCAGCTTGCAGCTCAAAAAACTCACTCCGTCCGCAACACCTCAGTGGGATTCACCTGCGATGTCCTCAACGTGAGATATCCAAGAATAATCCACGACACCATCAGCAGAGCCACGCCCGTACACACAAACACCATTGGCTGAACCCCTACCTGGTATACAAAGTTATCGAGCCATCGGTCCATCATCCACCACGCAACAGGTGTCGCCACGACAATCGCGATTAAAATGAGTTTCGTAAAATCACGTAACAACAAAATCAGAAGACTCGCTACCGTTGCACCCAATACTTTTCTGATGCCTACTTCCTTGGTGCGTTGATGGAATGTGAGCAGCGCCATACCAAATAATCCCATGCCTGCAATGACGATGGCAATTATCGCGAAGGAAGTAAAAATCGCTGCCGTGCTTTCTTCTGTTCTGTACTGACGGTCAAGACGCTCGTCAAGGAAAACAAAATCGAACTCAAACGTATTGTCGAACGCGAGAAACGTACTCTTGATTTTTGCGAGCCGCTCGTTGAAATTTTCAGTGTTCAGTTTGATCACAAGATGATTGTATGCCGGGTAGGGTACCATCAGTAACGGCCCAATCGCTTGGTGGAATGACTGGAAGTGAAAATCTTTCACTACACCAACCACTTGCCCGCGCAAGGTACGTTCGCCTATTTCCCAACTGATTTCCTTACCCACCGGATCGTTCAGGCTGAGTTGCTGCACAGCAGTTTCATTGAGAATAAAAGCATCGGGAATTCCCTCGTAATCTTTCTGATTAAATATTCTACCACTTGTCAGTTCGATGCCCATGGTGTTAAAAAATTCGGGGTCGACAAACGATTCAGAGACGTCCAGCTTTGTGTCCGGGGCTTCCGCTGTAAAAACGCTGTTCTGATTATATTGACCGCCTGGCAAATTCGAACTTGCCGATACCGAGGTTACACCTTCCAGTCGTGTGAGCTCTGCTCGCAGCGTTTCAATTCTTCTTCCGGCATCACCATTTTTCAGCGGCACCACCAGCACTTCTTCTTTTTGAAAACCAAGATTCTTGTTTTTGATGAACGCGAGTTGATTGAAAATAATCACCGCTCCGGAGATCAGCACCATTGATATGGAAAACTGAAATACAACAAGCGCCTGGCGCAGGCCCGATCCGCGCTGACCTGTGCTGAAGTTTCCTTTGAGAACAGACTGCGCATTGAATCGCGACAAAAACAAAGCAGGATAAATACCCGATGCAACACCTATTACCAGACCGAGTGCATACAATGCAGGCAGGTCAGTTGTGTAGTCAAACACAAAATTATGACCGGTAAAAGAATTGTACAGTGGCAATGTAAATTCCACCAGTAAAATGGCCACAGCGATTGACAACATGGCAACGACCACCGATTCCGAGATAAATTGAAACGAAAGCTGTGTGCGGAGTGCGCCAAGCGTTTTGCGGATACCGATTTCCTTCGCACGCTCCGTGGACTTTGCCGTCATCAGATTCATAAAATTAATACACGCAATGAGCAGTGTAAGCAACGCGGCTGCACTCATTATATATACGTACTCGATGTTTCCATTCGGCTCCAATTCCCAGCGCAGTTTCGAATGCAGGTGAATGTCTTTCAGTGGCTGCAGTTTAAACCCATAGTTGTTTTCAGTAAACCATTTCATTGCTTCATCGCTGAACGCCACATATTTCCGTGACCAGTCCAGGAGTTTTGCCTGGAGCGCTTCCGCATTCGCACCCGGTTTCAGACGCACGTAGTTAAAATGCCCGAAGTCAGACCACTTATAATATTCATCGTTTGGATCGAAAGATTTTTCACGCACATATGACACGAGAAAATCAAAATGAAAGTGCGATTGCTGCGGAACATCTTTAAATACCGCCATCACTTCCAGCAACGTTGAATCGTTGCCTACGGCCAGATGTTTTCCGATCGGATCTTCCGCCTGGAAATATTTTTTAGCCATCGATTCCGAGATGAGGATGCCGTTCACATTCCGAAGCGCGTCACGCGCATTTCCACTCACCACCGGAAAGGGAAACACATCGAAGAACGTGCTGTCCACCGCCAGCACATTCGCCTCGTCAAACTTCAGATTTTTCTCAACGTTGCGAATAGAAAAAATCTCACGCGTCAACCCCGCTGCCCAAAGGGGTGATAAGCTCACGGCACTTTCCACTTCCGGAAACTCTTCCTTCATAGCTTGCGCCATCGGATGCGGTGTGCGCGTCTGCGGATTTTCATTTACCCACGCCACCCGATACACATCTTCATAACCCTCCAGGTATTTATCATAACCCAATTCGTATCGAACATAAATGGCCATGAAGAAAACACTGGCAATACCCAGCGCCAGGCCAGCCATGTTGATGACCGTGTGAAGTTTGTTGTTCAATAAATTCCGAAAGGCAACTTTGAAATAGGTTACGAGCATGATTTTAGGATCGGTTCAATTTGACTGAGATTACTAAGTTTTGTACGGCTGCGTGCCTATGCCAACAATCAGTCCAAAGCCACCACGCTGAAATTTACGCTGATTTGAAGGATTTTTGTTTGCAAACTTTCTTTTCACCGGGCAATCGCGTTCGTATTCGGGCGGTGGCAAAACGTAACGATAGTGATAGCGGGTCAAAGCTGCGAGCTGCGAGCCCCGAGCTTCGAGCCCCGTGGATTCAAACGAATCTGACACTGTTAAAACGAAAACTGCAAAACACACGAATCAGCTCGAAGCTCGTAGCTAGAAGCTCGCAGCTTTTCCGGGCGTTACCCTTTCCGCGCCTCACTCATCCGCACGGGTCGCGCCCTTCGCTGCAACAATCCGCCCACGTGCCATTTCGGTTTACGCTGCGGTCGCTAACGCGGAGTGCGTCACGACTTCATGAAATTGTCTTTTTCTTGGGTGACCTTGAAGGCTATGAATGGGTTCTCATCGTCTCGCGACCACTACCTCGACCGTAAGCAATATTGGCGGCTTGATAAAGAACCTTATATTACCTTAACGACCCTCATTAAGATCCTGGAGGTTCATGCGACAGATTTACCTACTTTTTTAAGGATTGACAAAACAATCAAAACGATAGCAGCATCCTCATCAGTATTGCGCGTTGAAAAGGATTTTTTACATTAGCATGATTCCTTGACCCACCTGATCCACTAGATCGCCAGCCCACTAGGAATCAAAATCTTTTAAGAGTATCGGAATTGCCCATTATTTTAATAATACAGAAATGCAGACGGAACGATTTAGCCGACTTAGAAAAGGTCCGCTCTCGGAGATCTTTGATAAAAAGAAGATAGTTAGCACATGGCGTAGTATAGTACGTGATCAACTACGTGGTTTAGATTTGAAAGACTTGTTTGATCACTATGACTTTAACTATAATATCGAGGATCGTGCCCATGCAATTAGGAATGAGATCTTAAATGGAACTTACAAACCATCCCAACCACTAATTTATAGGATTGAAAAAAAGTTCGGTGTTTGTAGACATCTAACAATTCCTCAACCAATTGATTCTTTAATCTTGCAAGTACTAGTGGAAAATATTGCTGAAAAAATCTTGGCTAACCAACCGTCTGAAAATGCCTTCTATTCTCGAGATAAGCACAATTTGCGTAACCCACATGAGGTAGATGAATACGGCCTAAGTTGGCGACAGCAGTGGAAAAGCTTACAAAAGAAAATATACAATTTCAACGAAGAAAAGGAGTTAATCATTGTAACGGATCTTTCAAACTACTATGACAGTATTGACATGAAAGAGTTACGCAAAGTTTTTACGAGCTATGCAAAAATTGAGGAAGTTATTTCTGATTTACTTTTCAAAATTATTGAAGATATATCATGGAAGCCAGATTACCTTCCATACTCCCAAAGAGGATTACCGGTTACGACAATCGAGGCTGTGCGACTACTTGGGCATTCTTTTCTTTTTGAAATTGACGAAGTGATTAAACAAAAGACGAATAATAGCTTTGCGAGGTGGATGGATGACATAGTTATTGGTGTTGATTCAAGAAGAGAAGCTATCGAAACCATTAGCGCAGTTTCTGATATGCTTAAAAGTCGTGGGTTAGCTTTAAACTTAGCTAAAACCAATATCTACAAAGATGACGAAGGCTTTTTCAATTTTCAGATTGAAGCTAACCGGTACATTGACTCGATTGAAGTTATTAAGAAAGGGGACGCAGATTATAAGAAAGTTTGCAAGGACGTACATCACAAATTCAAGAAACATCTTAAGGATCTGAGTCCAAAATATTGGGATAAAGTAGCTAAACGGTTCATTACGACTTATTCTCGATTAGAGTGTACCCACCTTTTGCACATTCTTACAGAAGTTTATCTAAATCATCCTGGCCTTCGCGTAAATTTATTAATGTATCTAGGAAATATTGGGTATACCAAGTCCACAACGAAAGTTGTCTTAGAGATAATAAAATCGATGGATATTTTTGACGATCTATCATTGTTTCAGATATGTAAACTTGTAGCCCAGTGGGAAGTTCCAACTGATGAGCAAAGCTCAAAGTTCCTCAAAGAATTTGAGGATAGAATCATCGCCTTTTCCTTCAAACGCAAATTGCCGTCTGATTTTTACTGTATACTGTGGTTCAAAGCGAAGTATAGCCACCCAGAGGATCTATTGAGATTCATAGAGAAGTATAAAAACCTTTGGCAGGTAGATTCTTTTCTCCGAAGACAGGTGACTGCTATTTTTTCTAGACTATTGATAACAAATAGCAAAATTGTAAAAGAAGAGCTGTTCAGTCAAATATCGTCTGGCATAACAAGCACTGTTACGCTTGCCAACCAGATTTTTAAGTTTTCAAAGCTACAACATCTGGACGGAAAATTGAACATGTATCTCTTTCCTAAGAAAGCTCAAAGACCTTATCCATTAAACAAATTTTTGGTGCTTTGTTCAGTGTTGAATTCTAATGACATACGTGCAAATGAAGTTGTAAAAGCTAAAGTACTCTATCACGTTAAAGACCCTTATTTTCTTCGGTGGATTGACTTTCAATATAACATTCGTAGATAGACCGATTGTAAAACATTTAAAGGAGAATATTTGAATCGTTGTCGGAGAGAGGAATTATTAGGCTACCGCCTAAATAACTTGCGTATATGTGGAGAATCGGCCTTGTAAAATATCAGCAATTGTTATCGCGTTAAGCCAAGTTCTATTTTCTTTTAAAGAAGAATATGATTGTGGCGGTACAAGGGTTTTATCTAAAAACCAAGATAATTGACTTAACAACATAGGGGTTTTGTAAGGCTGAATCTCATTCAGCTGAATCGCGAAAACTTTTTGTAAACCACTAGTATAACTATCAAATTCATTTTTATTGCAACCTAATTGGGAGCCATATGTATTCCATATATTCCTTGGTGAGTCACTAACTACACTCTGAATGATCGCATATCCAACAACTGCCTTGGTTGGATGTGAAGAATATAATGTAACCCTTCGATTGCTCCATTTATGGTTGAATCTTCGTCTAATTTCAATCAACTTATCACCGTTGAAGATTTTTTTAATGTACTCCGGTCGAACACTCATTAATAAACCGTTCGAAATATTTTGATGTTCTATTGAATGCAGATCAATTAATTTTGGGAGTTTTTCTAGAGTCGCGTCCCAAACTTCATCAAATGTCGATCTGCACATTAGCTCCTCGTCAAAGTTTCTGTATTGCGTTGGAGATTTAGAGACGTTATCAAACCCGAACGAACCAAAGAAGTTTTTCTCCCTTTCCCAAAGGCTTTCAGGTAACGTAAAATGTATTCCAGTAGCAATGTGGCGTACATCAATCACCATCATCGCAAAAAATAATTCTCCAAGATTTTTATCTTGTATTGTCTTATCGATATTTAGATGGCAAAATTTTGTTGAATCTCCTTTTTTTGCCACAGCAGTAACTACCGGTATGTCATTACAAAAACCCAAATATGCAATCCTAGTTCCATTTTGAATTCCCGGCAATACTTTCTCTTTAAGCCATGCTGAGATATTTGGATACATTTCCTCATGTTGGCTAATTGCGGCTCTAAAAATTTTTAACAAATCTGTTTCAAGAAGAACATCACTTGCTGATATTCTAACGATTTGAAGATTGGCTTCTGTTTGAAATAGATCCATTGCTACTTTTTTGTGACTGTGAAATCCGCATTACAAGTTAACTGATCTGGCCAATCTTTAAATACTTTGGACAGCAAAAGTTCTTGATTGTTATATTTTTCAAGATTTGGCTTTACACTACTGTCAACTTGTTTACTACTAGATGTCTTTGCCGCTGTCGCTTCAACCTTAGGTTCAATGGAATCCTCAGACATTCGATAAAAAACTAGCTTTGCGAGTTTTTCTCCATCTGTCAAATTTACTTTTACATTATGGCCTCTCACTTCAAATATTAGAGGAGTTCCCTCTCTCCTATCCCTACGATTTACGCCAAAAAACGGATGAGCGAAACCAGCATAGTGAATCCGCATTTCACCTAAAGTTTCATCCATCGCTTGACAGTACACAGCAACTCCTTTCGGAAGTGATATCCTCTCTTTCGATCGAAGAATGTAAAACTCATCGGGTAGAATGTTGAATCTGTTCCTACCTTCAATCATTGTAGAAGGTATACATTTCCAAAACCGCTCAGGTTCCAGAACTCCTTCTTTTTCCCACACCGGGATGAATTCGTCATTTTTGGATTTTACTCCAATGGCAGAGAACGCTGTAACATCAAGCCCACCAACTTTTTCAGGCATCAAGTCGATTGATAAAGTACCATCGATATGATCATCACCTTTCAGTACGATTTTTGAAATACTTTCGTTTGGTATAATTGACTCAGATGGTTTGCCAAGGAAAAACCTAATTTGCGAAAGAGAAATACCTTCCTTAACCTTAATATTGAAGGTTATGGGTGATATCTCTAAAAACATATTTCCAGACGAAATTCCTTGAGGTTCCATATACTCATAAACATGCATTCCGTCAACAATTAGCCGTGCTACTACATCAAGTCGGCCGATCGTGCTTTTTGCCGTAGCTTGAGCATAAATGTTACTTTTACTTGCAAGAGGTGAAAATGATTCTCGGATTTTGAATAGGTAGGTGTGAGTGCTTTTTAATTCAAATTCGCCATCACTGTTCGGATCTAATCGAGTTGCTAGCTCTGAATTTTCATAGAACATTTTATACTCCTCTCCGCATGGTTTAATCGAACCCTTCATCTCATACGCTTCGCTCGTTATATGCAAATCCATGGAGGAGTGATCATATTCTTCTTTGAAGTCTTTACTTGCATTAAGAATGAATCCATCATTAACAAGTTTGCTCAATTGATTTTTGGATAGGACTCCAGGAATCCAATTCTCTTTTTGCCAAATCATCTTTTTATTTATTTCCTTTTCTAAAATGCTAAGTTTTGGATAAGCGATTGAGTCGCTATACACTCCGATTTCGAAGATGAGATCATAAACCTGCGGTTTAATACGTAGATCGAAAACAATATCCAATAAAAACACAGACGTCAAAGCGCAGAGACATCGGGTGCTTCTAAATCATTTCTTATGTGATGACTCCCAGTGGGCTAGTGATCTAGTGGATCGGGCGGGTCAGGGAATCTACTATCTAAAATAAACTTTTTTGTTATCAACTTCAAACATTTAATTTGTCTTGACGATCAGTCAACGGATAATTGTAGTCGAAAAATCGCTTACCGTTTTATCGGCTCGCCCATTACCTGTCAAATGTATCATTGATTTTTATGTCAAAATTGAACTGACCTTGCAAAAAAATGAGAGATACTATTTTCATAAGTCACGCCACTCCAGAGGACAATGATTTTGTCATTTGGCTCGCCTCAAGACTTAAGTTACTGGGATATAATATTTGGGTCGACAAAAACGCATTGCTCGGAGGAGAGAAATTCTGGGAGGAAATTGATCAAATAATCCGAAACAAAGCGATCAAGGTATTGCTTGTGTACTCGAATAACATTTGTATGAAAGATGAAAATGGTTTTCCCCAACCCGGAAGGCTAAAGGACGGGATTTACAAAGAATATAGCCTTTCGGAAAGCATTGGAAAACAAAATCGATTGGATGAGTTTATTATACTAATGAACATAGATGCATCTACCTACAATCTATTCATTGGTGCAGAGAGACTGAATCAAATACCCTTTTATGATAATTGGGCCGATGGGTTCAAGCAGCTAGAAAAAAAACTAGTTAAGGACCAGATTCCAAAGAACAAGGATTTGACAGATGAAAGCTTTTCAAATTGGTATACGAATCAGTACCTGGTGCCGAACGGAATTACAGCCCGCAAGGAACTCTATTATAGCAATTGGTGGTCGATTGAGAAGCTTCCAGAATACTTTTACATCTTTGAATTTAGGACCGAAAAACAAGCTAAGGCAATTTACTTATCAAATAACAACTTTCCGCTGGGAAAGATGTCGAACTATATTTCCTCATTTGAGGTGAATCCTGATTTCAAAATCAAAGTAGATGAGAGGACTATAAACGTTAAGCATGAAGACGTCCATCGAATAAAAATAAGTGAAATGCTCCGCGGCTTTAATGCCGCAAGTTTTCCTAATCAAACCGATGCAGAAAATCATTTCAAAAATCTTCTCCAAAGAGTCTTCCATTTAATAGCAAAAAGACGAGGGCTTTGTTGGGTTGACATGTCGAACAAAAAGATGGCTTATTTCCACACGCCAAAGTCATTAGAAAAACTTAAAATTAGATTTGAGTATCCACACCGAACAATTAATAAAAGCAAAACCAAAAATTTATTAGGCAAATATAAAAATCTCGGGAAGTGGCATTTTGCTATCTCAGTGAAACCTATATTGTCTCCTGTAGTTGGGTTCAGCCTAAAAAGTCACATAACGTTTACTCATGACGGTTTCAGCGTCTGGAAAAAAGAAGTTATTAACGAACGTGATAAAAAAAAGCACAAAGCTATTGATATAGAAAAAATTCACACTCATAGACGGGCGAAGGGCAAAACGTTTTTTAACGAAGAATGGCGAGATATGCTCATAGGTTTCCTACACAGTTTAAAGGACAACAACAAAATACAAATAAGACTCTCTTCGAGTTTTAATCTTCAAATGCCAGACTTCCCTAAATCTTACTGGGCAAGCTTTGGGTATTTTGATCCAAAAGACAAAAGTAGACATGGCCTATTATCAATGTATGATGCACGCTACGTTGATGAGGACGAAGACGAAAAGGAAGTGGACCTTGAAGATCCTGAACTTGATGAAACTATGAAAGGAGAAACCACATGAATGAGCCATCACTTATTCATATTGAAGAGCCACGCCTAACCTTTGCCCATGGACAAAAAGTCCAAGACCCACGTGACGGACTGACGCTGTTCGGACCGTTTTCTAAGGGAAAGCATGTTACTCAAATTAATGTCGGAATTATCGGTCCTGAAAAACAGCGTGGCTTCATTAAAGAGTATTTACAAAAAATACATAAGCCCGTTTTAAATCCCGCCCCTGACCTTGCCAGGCCATACTTCCCCGGCTTAGAGGCAGCGTTCGATATTTCAGTAAATTTCAATTCACTCGAAGAAATTGATGTGCATATCGATTCGATTAAAGAGTTTCTAAATTACACTGATGGCCACCAAAGAATCTTTCATCTAACGAACCTCTACTCAACTCGATTAACAAAGTATTACAACGAAGAACATTTACCAATTTCAGTTTGGTTCGTTGCTATTCCAAATGAGGTCTATCTATATGGAAGACCAAAATCAAGAATTCCATCTGACGGCACAAATATTACAACTCATCTTAGTAGATATGAAAAAAATTCATCAGTCATAATGCTGTTTGACGACCTCAACAAACAAAAAGAAGCTTACGATTTCGAGGTCAATTTCCACAACCAACTAAAGGCAAAACTGTTAGCGGAGAAAGTTGTAACGCAAATCGTGAGAGAGGACACGGTAGCATATGATAAGATTTGGACCGATCCTGAAAAGGTAGAGTATGAACGTCAGTTTGACACTGACAAAGCATGGAATATTTGTACAACGCTTTATTATAAGTCTGGGGGCATTCCTTGGAAGCTTGGTGAAGTAAGAAAGAAAGTCTGTTATCTCGGACTGGTTTACAAACAAATGGACTTGAATTCCGATATTCGTAACGCCTGTTGTGCAGCACAAATGTTTCTTGATTCTGGTGATGGGATGGTGTTTAGAGGAAACATCGGGCCATGGTTCAATCCTGAGACAAAGGAATTTCATATAAAGAAGAATGCTGCAATGGAACTTCTCACTATGTCAATTGAATCCTTCAAGCACAAGTCTGCTACCAACAGTTATCCCGAACAAATTTTTATTCATGCGAAAACTTATTTTGATGATGAAGAATGGGAAGGCTTTTTAGAAGCCGCAGAAGGTAAATGTGAAATAATTGGAATACGTATTCGTGAAAACAACAATTTCAAACTCTATAGAGATTTCTCCTATTGCGTACCAAGGGGTAGCACATTGGTCGTTTCAGAAACATTCGCATACTTATGGACCAACGGCTATATCCCAAGGATTCAAACTCAAAAAGGGTTAGAAACACCCAATCCCCTGCATGTCGAAATCATTCGAGGCAGTGAAAACATCCAAACAGTTTGCCGAGACATATTAGCACTGACGAAACTAAACTACAATGCTTGTATTTTTTCAGATGGATCGCCAGTCACTTTGAAATTTGCAGATTCGATTGGCGAGGTCCTTACGGCTGGAAAGGCAGTGAAGTCAGACGTCTTACCGTTCAAGCACTATGTCTAAGATTTTTAAAGCATAACTAGGGGAAGTCTTCGGACTTTTCGTGGGCATGCCCGTGACTCGTGCTTAGGATAAGTTCCGCTCCTGTAATCATCGCTTTTCATAGTTGACCCACAACCGTGTCTCGATCGCTATCGCGATGGCGGATCGGTTTTGTTTGCAGTGCTGCACAAAAATATTTTGTAGTCCATATCATTTTACGTTGCACTCACAAACTCTCCTTCGCAATCACAACCCAGTCGCTATTGCCGTGGCCTTTCGCGATGAACTCATCCATCTTTGCTGCGATGGCTGGAACGATAGTGAGTTTAACTCCTGCTTCGTTGGCTGCGGATAACATCAGTCCGGCATCTTTGCGGGCCATGTTCAGTTCCCAGGAGGGATCGTTGTATGGTGCGTCTACGATTCGCTTCAGGCGTGCAGGTACCATGGCTCCGGGATTCCAATTGTCAAAAAGCTGTTGCACTTCGGAAGGTGCGATGCCGTGAACCTTCGCGAGTGCGAGTGCATCCGCGAGGCCAGCGGTGAGCGATAACAGGAAGAGATTTCCCGAAAGTTTTATTCCGGCAGCTTTTCCTGCCTCATCACCATAGTTCATCAACTTGCCTGTCATTTTCGCGAGCATGGACTCGTACTTCGCAATCACCTGCTGATCTCCTGACACCAGCATCACGCCAGTGCTCTCCAATGCATTTTGCGGTCCCATGAAAACAGGCGCATGCAGATACGTGATGTTTTTGCTCTTCCAGGAAGCTGTTCTCTTCTTCGCCCCTTCCACGGAAGTAGTGGTGTGGTCAACGATCACCGCGCCAGGTTTCAGATTTTTTGTAACTGCGGAAAGTATTTCATCAACAGACGCATCATCTTTCAACGTAAGATGAACCATGTCTGCACCCGGCACCACCTCTTCAACACGATCAAAAGCTTTTGCACCAAATTGCTCAAGCGCCTTTGCCTTTGAAACGGTGCGGTTCCAAACCTGAACGGTGTCTCCTCTCTTTAACATCGCCTTCACAAAATTCGAACCGAGCAGGCCCATGCCTAAAAATGCTTTTGTCATAGTTGTGTTTTTTTTGGAAAGTTAATCAGGGGGAACGAGATAGCAGTGGGTGTTGGCAAGATCTATTTGGATTGGCCGAAGTTCTGCGTCCTGGAACCGTTGATTAGTTGATCCGTTGAACCGTTGATTCGTTGTGGGGCTGAACGGACAGTGCGGAATTGTATGGCGCGCAGGCTTATCAAAGATGAGGTGAGAACTTTCTGAGATATTTTAAATATTTTGCCGGACGAAGACGCCACTCGTGGGTGTAACGAACAGAACACACGTAAAGACTTGACGTGCACCTCTGGAATTGCCTATTGAATGAACTTAATTCATCCTATGAAATATTTGACCCTCTCACTCATCCTTGCCCTATTTGGAGTCACTAACTCCGTTGCACAACAATGCGCAGATGTGATCATGACAATGAACAAAGACAACGACCAGGCATATTATAAATTCCGGCAGCAAATTTCACTCGATGACGAGAAGTGGCAACTCGCATTAACGGTGGATGCCGTTACGGACAACAAATCTATAATCATGGTGTTGATAGCAAATCCACCGCATTGCTTTAAGAAAGGTGATTCGATCGATTTCACGCTCAACAATGGTCGCACGTTTTCATTGCGAAATATACTTGACGACAACTGTGAACAACGAGTAGCGGCCGCATTCGACCTGGCCAACGGACCCAATATGCTTCTCGACTCTCTGGTCAACCGGGACCTGGCGAGCATCACCGTTCACAGCAATGGAAAAAAGATCAAAGGAGATCTGCGCACAAACCGAAAGCCCGTTCTAAAATCCTCACTTCAATGCCTTCGTGATGTACTAACATCAGGCACGGCATTGCAGTCATTTCAAGAAGGTGAAGGCAATCGCGTGTTTATGGTGGTTGAGCAACAGCCTGAGTTCAGCGGTGGCTATGATCAGATGAAAAAATTCATCAAAGATAACCTGAAGAATCAAAAGGGTAAAGGCACAGTGTACGTCACTTTCATTGTGGAAAAAGATGGCACGTTATCAGAACCGAAAGTTTTGAGAAGCATGTCACCGGCTGCTGACAAGGAAGCGCTGCGTGTCGTAACGATGATGCCGAAGTGGACACCTGGAATGATGCGGGGAAAACCAGTTCGTGTACGGTTCAATCTCCCAATCAAGTTTGAGTAGACGGAAATAAGTGGTGTCCGAAACAGCTAAACCACAGTTGTGTAGTGCAGATCGAGTCGTAGTCTGGAATGTCGACCAAGGAACAACAAACCTGGGACGTGCAACCTGGCACTTGCCACCTGCAACTTTCTACATGTATCATCCAACAACGGCACACAAATACTACCTTGCACCACAAAAACTTTGGTTGTTAGTTTAATGGCAAAACAGTAGCTGATAGGGCCTGCCTGCCGGTGCGTTGCATTGTGCAGGCAGGTCTGCCGAACGTTTCCATGTGGGACGGCAGGCAGGTTCGAGTCCCTCCCTTCTACCTGGGTAGTTTAAACAAGGTTAAAACCGCTATGATGCATTGTTCGATTCAGTGCACAACCACGAAATAGACACTGGTCACTAGTCATTGGTCGCTAGTGATTAGGGTCGTGAGAAATTTCGTAGATCGCGATCTAAAGTGGAAGACGAATCAATAGTCAATGAATTATTGAATCTACATTCCGCGATGTGATGCTACAACCGTGACTCCGGTGATCTTAATGACTTGTCCCTTCTTATCGCACACGGGAAGTCCGGCTGCGTGGATTTTATGAATGGTGCCATCACTCCACTTTACGCGATAGTCCGCTTCGTAGGGAACACGATTCTTCACTGTGTTTTCTAATGCAGCTTTGACAGCTTGCCTGTCTTCCGGCAGTACCAAGCCAAAGAATTTCTGAACATTGAAGGAATCATCAGACTGTAATCCGAAGTTCGCTTTGCATTGTTCGGTGCAGTTGATCTTTTCAGTTGCGAGATCCAATTCGAAAGAGCCAATCTTGCCGGCCTTCAACGCCAGCTCAAGTGTTTCTGCAGTCGCTGCCAGCTCAGCGCGCGTCTCTTTCTCGTCAGTGATATCGAGCACGCTTCCCATGATGCGCAGGGGGGTTCTGTCTTTGTCATACACAATATTTCCCACAATGCGAATCCACCTGATCTTTCCGCTCTTCCAGATGATGCGCGCCTCGTAAGAAAGATGCCCTGTGGCATACGCTTTACGGTGTGCAGCTTCCCTGATCTTTTTGTCTTCCGGATGGAGCGTATCCACCAGCAGACTGTGACCTGCATCATACACAAAGCCAAAGATCTGGTAGAACCTTTCAGAAGCATGTATCTCCTCCGTTATAAGATTGAGATCGTACGTTCCAATCTGCGTTGCTTCTACGGCCTGGCGAAGTCGTTCTTCCGCCAGCTCGATTTTGTGTCGCGCAATAACGTTCTCCGTAACATCGACTACGATCGCCATCACACCGCCAACCGTTCCATCAGCCTCGCGTATGGGTTCGTATGAAAATGTATAGTATCCCGTCTCCAATTGTCCGTTGCGTCTGAGCTTAACCTCATGCTCGGCTGAACGAATTGGGACGCCAGTTTCATAAACCTGGTTCACCAGTTTATCAAACCCTTGATCTACCACCTCCGGAATAACGTCCCACAGGTTTTTCCCAATGCACGTTGAATCCTTATCGATCAACTTCAGGTACATTTCATTAGCGAAGTCAATGATATTATTCTGGCCTTTTATGATGAGGAGTCCAATGGGCGCCTTCATAAACGTCTCGCGAAAACGTTGCTCACTGGCGATCGCCAGATCATACGCCTTAACGTTATCGGTTGTTTCCAGGCAAACAGAAAGGACACCTAACACTTCACCTTCAAGATTCTTCACCGGGCTGTAAGAAAACGTCCAGGTGGTATCGATCAATTTACCGCTTCGGTTGATCTGCGTAGGCGTATCCCGAAAAAACTGCTTTTTACCAGTAGCCTTAACCGTTGCGACTAGCGAACTGATTGCGTCAACCTGTTCCGGAAACACTTTCGCTAACGGTTGACCAATACCCGACAGCTGATACTCCTCACTGCCGAAACTCGTTTTGAATGCATCATTGTAAAAGCAAATATTGTCATCGCCCCAATAGAGAAAATGCGGGAAGCCAGATTCAAGCACGATGTTCAACGTATTGAGTAGAACAGGATCCCACGAAGTCATGGGTCCGAGGTCGTGAGTTGACCAATCTTTTTTCTTGAGGTGCGAGCCTACTTCACTTGTATCTAAAAAAGAAAAAGTAGGCGTTGACAGGGTATCACTCATGGTCTAAGGTAAGGAAATGCGGATACAAAAAAATTATGCCAGCGGCTGTTTGAGCCAGCTTCAGTGATGCCCCGGCAAACGAAAGAATTACATTGCTGTTCCGCGTCAGAACGAATCCGGCATAGCAGCATTTTCAAATAGCAGCTTGCGCTTTTGATCGGACACTGTGATGGCTGTCACATTCGAAGTTCCTCCTGCATTCGACACATTTTCCACGAGCACCGATGCGCCATTACTGGTGAAACGAGGATTTAAGTCATTGGTACCCGGGGTCTTCTCACGCGAGAGGTTAAGCTCCGCACGTGTAGTCAAATTCAGCAACATCACACGGGAGTCGAGTTGACGTCCGTCTGCGGACTGAAAACCAGCAGCATCAACCGTGTAAAGTATGCTGTTGCCATCCAATGAGAACGATGGATTCTTCACAATGCCGGGAAGATCGCCCACGACAATACTGTCTTGGGGATTGTCAAGTTCGATCAATCGGATTTCGCTTTCATAGGGCAGACTTCCAACTGTTTCCACGACCACGCGATTGCCAACGGATGTCCAGTCACATTCCCGAAAGTGCCGACCTGCAGGAGCGGTTGAGACAAGTGTCAGGTTAGATCCGTTCGTATCGATGGTATACAGCTTATCATAATGGCTATACATGATTTTTCCATTATCGGGTGAAAGGCAAAAATTTCTGCCCGTGCTGTGATAGCCAATAGCCGGCAGCGTTGTTAACTGCACGAGTCCGGTGCCATCCGCTTGAATGCGGTAGATATGGTCGCCAGTGGGAGCCTTTGCCGTAAAGAAGATCGTCTGGCCATTGTTTGAGAATTGGGGGTGCAACTGCTCCTGCGGAGCTTTTGTGATGCGCACGCTCGTAGTGCCACTTTCATTCGAAGAAAAGATCTCCGTGTTTGCATCCACAGCGCGTACGAATAAAAAGCGGTTATCGGGCAGTGCTTTGGTTTTAAAATGCCAGAGCGGGCCATTTGTAGACTCTGTGCCTGCACTCTTCGCGACCACCTGCCAGAAGTAATTGGTGTTATACTTAAGGTCTTGCACAACCAGGAAGGTATCTCGAAAACTCTCGATCTTTTTTATGGGGTTTGAATCCGTTCCTTCATATAGCGTAAGGTCAAACGTAAGTGTTTCCCGGTCTGCAGCAGGCGCAGACCACTTCAACGTAACCTCCGTTGCAATGTCTAATGCGTTATGAGACGGTGTCGGGTCCGCTGGACTATCCGGCAGTACATTGTCATTGCTGATAACAAAATCAACATTGGTGGAAGCATCCCTGTTAACAGTAATGCTGCGACTTTCGGTTTTAAATCCTTCCAGCTTTGCAGCGAGGGCGTATGTGCCGACAGGTACCTCCAGAAGAAATGTTCCGTCTTCTGCCGTGTAGACGACACTGGTACCAGGATTAGTTGTGATCTCGACACCTGCGGCAGCTGCCCCATCCGTTGCAAAGGTTACCTTACCCTGGATCGTTCCGAAAAGAACAGGATCGATGGTATCTTCATTGCAGCAAAAGAACAGGAATAGAACAACAAATGATAATCGGTTGAGCATGGGTGGGGGCGTGAGGGTTTGTCCCATGAATGTAAAAAAAAACTGGCATTCAAGGAATGCCAGTTTTCACATTTCGTATTGAGCATTTCAGCGAATAAAAGCTTTTGCGCCATTGCCCCTCTGGATGATACGCATTCCCTGCGTGTTCTCGATATCCCGGGTTTGAATCAGCTCATGGTTGTCGCCCATCTGAATAATGATGAGGTTCGCATCCGTGAGCTTTGAGCGCTGCTCGATCTGGTTATTATTTCCCAGCTGGAAGATATCAAGGTTCGCATCGAATCCTTCAACGTCTCCATAGTAGCTGTTCGCTGTTCCCAGTTGCAGAATGGCCATCGAATACATGCTTCCTCCCTGTTGAACCATAATTACATTGGCCTTACCGAACTGTGCCACCTGAGCGCTATTACCATTCTCGACTTGATTGAGAATTGCTTCGTTGACATTTCCAATTTGCTGAATCGATGCAACGTTGGCTGACATAGAAGACCCAATTGCGTTGATTTGCAATAACAAGTCCTCATCAACGCTTGATTGCGCCTGAACACTCAACGTACTGCCGACCAAAACGGATCCCGCCAGTAGCGCATATAGCATCGTTTGTAACATCTGCATCAATTTATTGCGATTTTTTTCGCACTAACGTTTAATTGTTCTGAGTAACTGTTGCTACGTTTCCCGATCCGTTTTGCATAATGTTGCTCATGTGGCCAGTTCCGTTCTGGAACGTACTTGCTGAGTTGAGTGAGCCGAGTTGAGTTGTAACGGAATTGTTGCCATCACCGAGCTGACTCTGGAAGGAATAGTTGTCGAATCCATCCTGAGTTAGGGTAGCATCATTGTCGGAAGAGAATGATCCATAGTAGTACCAGCCACTCATAAAGAGCACGCCCTGGAGTTGGTAGGCAACGTTCCCGCCACCATACTGTGCTGCCTGCGCATTATTGCCATTTCCCCAGGCAAGTTGATTAGCGCGGTTGCCACTTCCAATTTGTGTTGCCGCTCCTATGTTGCCATTGCCCTCTTGATACTGAAGTGCGAAGTTACCGTTACCCTGCTGCACAAACGTCAGGTCATTGCCGAATCCGCTTTGTGTCTGACCACTTAGGTACGATTCGCCAGTGTAGTTGTTATCTCCTTCTTGTGAGCCGCTGGCCGTGTTGTCTCCGCCATACTGATTAGAAGAACTCACGTTTCCTCCACCATTTTGACTGAGCTTTGCGGCATTGTTCTGTCCATACTGAAATTGGTTACCATAGTTGTAATTACCGATCTGAGAAATGGAGGCAACGTTGTCGTCACCATATTGAGATTGAGAACCACTATTGCTCAAACCGGATTGATCTGTAGTAGCATTGTTGCCATTACCGCTTTGGTATACGTAAGAACCGTTCCAACCTCCAGCTTGATTTACGGTGGCTACGTTGTTGTTACCATTGGAACTTACGGAGCTATAATTATTTTGTGCAGCTACGAATCCTGCAAAGGAAAGAGCTGCGAGAGTCAACACTATTTTTTTCATAGATAAAAGGGGTTAAAGTGGGTAGGCATGATACTGCCTTGTGCTGTTAATTGTTTTGCGTTACGGTTGCAATGTTGCTTGAACCGGATTGCGAGATGCTGCTTGCATGTCCGTTGCCAGACTGCCATGTTGATGCGCTGTTACTTAATCCATTTTGCCAGGTACTTGCACTATGGCCTCCATCTCCTAGTTGGGTCTGAATGGCGCGGTTACTCGTGCCGTCCTGCCAGATGAAAGCACTATTGTTATTGGTCGAGATGTCGGTGTAGTAATACAAACCGTCATATTGCCAGCCCTGGAGTTGGTCGGCCTGGTTGCTGGTGCCGTACTGATTCACCGATGTTGAATTGTTGCCTCCATTCGTGAGTTGATAGGAACGATTAGACTGTCCGCTTTGCGCTAAGTTGCTCACATTACCATCACCGTATTGTTGATACTGGATCGCTGAGTTATAGTCGCCCTGCTGCCAGGCGTAAGCAGAATTAGAATTTCCATATTGAGAAACACCGAGATAATTACCCGAACCTGATTGGCTTCCGGTAGCGTAATTCGAGTTGCCGAATTGCTCCTGCCATGTTGAGTTGTAGGTGCCTTGCTGGCTTACTGAACCGGAGTTTCCATCTCCACTTTGGTACTGATAAGAGTAGTTGCTGCTACCATTTTGCGATGATGACTGACTGTTAAAAGAGCCCCATTGCCATTGCGTTGCTTCGTTGCCAGCCCAGCCTCCCGTATTATCCTGAGTGATTAATGCGGAACTTCCGGTACCTGCCATCTGATACTGATAAGCACGGTTCCAGCTTCCGATTTGGCTGATGGTTGCCTGACTATTAGACACAGGGTAATCCCAGCTGGACCACGGATAATCTCCCTGGTGTTGTTCCGAATAGTTGCTGCTACCCTGCTGGCTTGCGCTTGCCGAGTTCCCATCACCTAACTGAATCTGATGTGAGGTATTACCATCCCCGAATTGAGCGATTGAAGCAGAATTTCCATTTCCGGTCTGCGACTGCGCTCCGAAATTAGAGATGCCCGACTGCGTTGTCGTGGCTGCGTTACCATCGCCAAGTTGGCCCACGGATGAATAGTTTGTCGCCCCGCTCTGACTAACGGTTGCGGAGTTACCATTTCCGTTCGATGTGACATAGCTAATGTTCGACTGTGCGAACGTGACACACGCTGTAGCTACTGAAGCGCATGCCAGAAGTAATCTTTTTTTCATTGGTAGATAATTTTTTTAAGGGGGAGGAAGTGATTTGTAAAGTGAACCGAAGTTAGAATATAAAGCGACAATTACAACCAAAACCTTACGTGTTTATAGTATTATATTTTTGTCGATGAACGGTATAAAATGGATGTTAAAACACCGTTGATGTCGCGTTTAGCCCTGAAAGCGCTAGAAATGCTACTTAATTAGGTAAAAACTTACTCCAAAATTAGCCTGCCAGATGAGGTCATTGAATTTGCCCCCAACGACATTATCGAGACGGTCGGACAGCAGTGTTTTGCCGCTTGCTGAGAAATGAATTCCAAATTGATCGAGTATTAAGTATTCATAGCCTAATTCTCCAAGAACGTAGGAATAATAACGCCTTTCGTCCTCCGCTGCGCGAATTATATTTGAGCTTCGCTCGAGCAGCGCTCCCCCACCAAGCCTTACAAATGGCGAGTACCGGAGGTTGTTAAAAAATTTATAACGCACGGAGAGATCAGCCGTGTTCAGTGTGCCCTCATAGCCATAGTGTGTACCCGCCTTTGCATAATCAAAACCAGCCGCAACGCTGAGGGCCGAGTTCGCAGGAAACTCCAGCATGGCTCCACCTCCGGCAAACGGTTTGGTTCCGGAATAGTCGCCATTGTAAATCACCGTACTTCCGCTCAAGTGCAGACCTATCTTATTTCTACGCTCACCAACCTCATTACCGTAGACATCGATGGCGGAATTGTCAGCTTTCTCGCTCAAGTATTCATTTACAATCGCGCTGTTTAGGTCTGCATTGTTAAGTGGAGCCCACAACTTGTCCTGCATTCCTTCAATGACGAGTCCGACAACGGCTTTTTCAATGGCTTCCTTCACGGCCATCTCGCCTGGCTCATTGTAGGTAAAGCCTGTTTCAGCTTCAGCCAGTCGTTTTATTTTGACGAAACGAAAAAATCCGACATCAATCTTTTGCGATAAAATTGTTTTCGAGGTGTAGACGGTCTTCAAAATTTTTCCATTGCTGGTGGAAACAGCACGAAGATAAATCGTAACGCGATCCTCCCGGTACTGTGTTGACGCCCCAGCCCCGAAATAACGCGCTCCGGCACCACCGGTGAGAATGTTGCTGTCAAAGGAAATGATCCCTCCTTCAAGCAAAATTCCGGCAAAAAGCAGCGGAGGCAAAAGCGGATCATTTTTTTCGTCAGCGACACCGTACGATGCGCGACTAGATCGGATAATTTTTCGCTCGTTGAGAAGGTTGGCCAGGCTTTCGCGTTCAATTGGAACAAACCAATTCGATTCTTCCAAAGCGCGTAGTAATATTGAAGTCGAACCCTGCGTTACTGCGGTCGACCAGTTCGCACCGGTTTCTGATGGCTTGTACTGGCCAGTCTGATCACGAAATTTATACACCGCCACTACAATCTTATCCTTGGGAACAGGCAAGGACGTCAACTCACGATATTGGGGCGTTTCAGCACCTAATCGCGATTCACGAACACGAAGGGGTTGATGGAAGTAGGGTGCACAGCTTACCAGGAGGAACGCTGCCAGCAAATATACCTTGCCTGCGAAAAACCATTTTGATTGCATAACGAGTGGGGGCAATACAAGTCGGTATTAATAGTATGGGATAACGATCTCCGTCTGCGTGCCGTCAGCATTGTTCGTAATGCGTACGCTTACACCCTCGGCTTCGTAACTAATTTCAACCAATAGCTCACCAAATTCAAAACTTCCTTCCTCGAGCCCATCGTCACCACCTTCACCAAACACCTTATCAAGTACCCTTCTTGACAACTGGTTTAATATCTGCCGGCTCAGAGACGACTCAAAATCCTCGAGTGGATTTGCACCAAGTCTGGACAGTGTCCGCTCCTCGAGTTTATTTTGCGCCTGCGCGGAACTCAATAGCCACTGATAATTAAATGTGTCTCCGCCAAAAGCCGGATTCGTTGGCTGATAAACGAGCTGCTGCGCATTGCCCTCGTGCGCGAGCGCAAGCAGGCAAAACGAAAGAGTAATGATATACTTCATGGTTTTGGATTGTTTCATCGCTGGCGAACCTAATAAATTCCGCTCCCCGACATCTCCTCCCCTGCTAATTGTTTTGTAAGCTCATCATAATTCAAAAGATAGTCCGACACAACCTGCATCGCCTGCATCGACAACTCTTCAATGGCATCATACCTGGGCTGCACAAAACTCTCAAATACTTTAATCTCGTTAATGGATAGTTCAATAATCGTTGAGTTCGCCATTGATGGCCGCTCCACAATGGTGATTATTACATCCTGCGTAGAATTCTCTGGCCAGACGAAGTTGGTATTAAATAACTGCTGAAAGTCGTTCCCTGCCTTACTAAATGTTTGATCAAGAATTAACTGACCAATTTCGATTTCGCTGAAGCCATTCTGCTTAAGAGAGTCCGTTGCCTTCAGCAAAGATTGTTCAAGAACCGAGACGCTATCAGCCTTCTGAGCAAACGTAATAGCTGATGCAAAAAAGAGCAATATAAGAAGAGAGGTCTTGAGCATCTGGGGATTTGCGACTGAAGTTAACACAAAGAAGCCGAACAGTCAACATCATTAATTCGAGACCTGTACCGGATGCACGCTACCGTGCTGCAATGACTTCAATCTCCAACAACCACTTCTCGTCATAGATATCCGCAACAATCACCGTTAAGGCCGGAGAATGCGTGCCCAAGACTTCATCACGAATGGTATAATTCGGCTCGCGATATTTACGATCAGCGAGGTAGGTGGTGACCTTTACAATATCCGTAAGTGTCATGTCACAGGCCGCAAGTTGTTTTTCAATATTGCGCCAGACAGTCCGGCATTGTTCCTTGAAATCGGTAGAAGGCTCTCTATCGTTATTGGTGGGAATTTGTCCGCTGACGAAAACAAGCCGATCAAAATCGGAAATCTGCACAGCTTGCGCGTAAGAGGTGGAAGCCGGATCGATCACTCTCATTTTTATGGAGGTGCATCCAAAAAGCAAGGTTAGACTGCCGACAATAAGGAACGTACAATGCTGAAGTTTCATACTGACATTGCTCTTACTTGCCCCTTGTCCCGATAATTTTCGAAATTACCTGCATGTCTATCCACATCACATCGTGTTGACTGCTAAAGAAAAAGTATTTGCCTTCAGGGGAAAAGTAAGGGCAATATTCATAGCTGTCCGTGTTGATTTCGGGACCCAGATTGTGAGCGCGATTCCATCCGCTGCGGCTATCAAACGTTGAGAAATATAGGTCCGCCTGGCCGAATCCATCCGCCCGGTTTTCGGATTTGAAAATAATCGTGTGTTCATCGGGTGACACTGCTGGATCGTGTTCCGATTGCGAGGAGTTGATTTGGGGTCCAAGATTCTTTGGTGCCGTGTACTTACCGTTCACAAGACGGCTTACATAGATATCCTCACCTCCATAACCTCCGGGTCGCGATGATCCAAAGTAAAGATTGCCGTTTGCGGAAAAAGAAATGTAGTATTCCGAACTGTCGGAGTTTACTTCGGCAAGATTTATCGGTGCTGACCAGCCATCATTCGTGCTTGGCTCAACGTACCAGATATCAAAATTATTATTGACGGCTTCGTTTGCGAGTGGTTTATTAGAGATGAAGTATAATTTTCCGTCTGGCGAAAACATCGGGTCTGCCTGGGAATAATTCTCTTCACTGAAAGGAGCGCGGATAGGCTCACTCCATTGATTATTTTCATACTTCGATACAAGAATCTCCCATTTACCCTTGCTTGACCGTGAAAAATAAAATGACTTGCCATCCGGTGAAAACGTGGAATTGAAATCAATACCCTCAACAGATACAACGCCTGGCAAGAACTTTAGCGCCTGTGAATCCGGGACAGGCTTAGGATAGTGGATTTGCCGTTGCGCAAGAATGCTATGCGACAGCGACATTAACGACAAACCAATAATGAGCCTCGTTGTTAATTCCATCTTAAATTAATTACTGAATGAAGGTAGGCAGCATGCGTGGGCGGGACATTAAGATTCTTGCCAAATCCACGGACTCATGTCGACTTATTTAAGTATCGGTATTTTAGCAAGATTCTTAAGGTCTTGTTCGATTTTAACCGATATTTAGCCATCGAGAGGTTTATTCACGATGGTAAAATCCGTAAAAGCATCAGGGGAAGCGAGAATCGTCTCACACTTGTTCAAGTCTGATTTTTACGAAATAAAAAATTGGACGCTGAACGGAGATTGTAGCACGTCATTCGAAACGGAATACAATGACTGTTTTTGTGCTGTCCATGTGAATCGCGGAACTCTGACTAAAAACATGTATGCATTAGACTCCGGCCGAGTCACGCTGGAGGTGCCTCACTTCGAGTACCAACTGCTCCCGTCAACCGGATCATGCACGATCATTAATTTCACTGATCAATTTTATTCGGCAGCGCGCGAAGAATTCGGCATTGACAAGAATTTCAACCGCCATGGAAAAAGATTAATTGCCGTAAACGCGCCAGCATCACCTGAAGCAGAGTTTGTGTTGCGTCAGCTGTTAAGCGAGTTAGCGAATGGACGCGGCAGCATGCAGACGGACGGTCTCATAATGGATTTTTTCACGGAACTTGTGCAGACTACGTGGACCTCAGGCACGACTTCGCATTTTCATCGATCGACTAACACGCACCACCAGGACGCGATCGAGAATGCAAAAGAATTTCTTCAATCAAACTTTACAAGAGCAATTTCACTGGCCGATCTGTCGCGTCATTGCGGTGTAAGCCTGTTCTATTTAAGTCGCCTCTTCAAGCAATACACCACCTATTCTCCCCATCAGTATCTTTCCAGCATTAGACTCAAACACGGTCAGATGCTGTTAAAAGACACCGCGTTGTCGGTCGTTGACGTTTCATACGCCTCCGGTTTTACAAGTCCCGAGTATTTCTCCACGCTATTCCGGCTTAAATATGGACTTCCACCAGGCACGTATCGGAAAGAAAGGTGGAAATCATTCCACTAGCTGTTTTGTCCATTATGCAAAATGATCAGCAATTGCATCTTATCAGAAAGATACGGCAATGATGCCTTTACGAAAAAACTTCTATGTTCCCGGAGTAATAAGCTTGCTCGCGCTTTGCCCATTGCTGATGTATCAGCTTGAGCGATGGAAAGCATTTGAACGCTATTACACGATCGAAGTAAACTGGTTGACATCTCCTCCGGATGCAGCCATGACACGTGGAGCAGGTCACAAAACCGTGAAGTTATCCGGAAATCCAGGTGACATCATAAAAATTAACGATGCAAAAAACCTTGTACGCCTGATGGCAGATCATGACCGCACAATGAAGCTTCTGCGTTTCCAATTTACAGGAACAGCAAAATTTGAATCGTTTGTACAGGTACTTGCCATGTGTACCAGTGAACCATCATTGGTTTGTGTGTTATATCAGGACGATTGTTGGGTTTACAACCGCCAGGCCGCAAGGTATTATTATGGCATTGACTAAAGGCCGTCAGCGTGAAACCAGTTTCATCTTGAGAATGGGATATGGTTTGCCGTGGTCATCGAGTGCAGTACGATCAAACACCTTGAACCCCGCACGCTGATAAAATTCAACCGCCTTTGCATTTCCTTCATTCACATCAACTTTCGTCACTTTTAAATCTTCGAGAATAAAATTCATCAGCGCTTTACCGATACCTTTTCCGATACTTTTCGGCTTTAAGAAAAGCATCTCAAGCTTGAAGTCGGCAACGCCAATAATTCCAATCATGCCGTCCGTATCATCGAAAACACAATAGACGTCAAATGAATTAAAGTCGATGCCTTCCACCAGCGTCTTATAAAAGTCGATATCAGACGGCTCAAGAAAATGGTGCGTTGCGCGCACGGATTGCTCCCACACGTCAATCACCTGTTCGCGGTAGGCGGATTTGTACTTTTGAATTTTCACAGTTGCATTCATGCAGAAATGGATTTGAATCAGGCACTACTGATAGTTCACATCATACGTAATCATGAGCAACCCATGCTCATATTCCTGGTGCTCTACCAGCTTCAGTTGAAAACTACCGTTTGAGTTTTGAAAAAGAGGAGTGCCTTGTCCTTGAATCAGTGGATTCAGCTTCAACTTGATGGACATAATCTTTTTATGCTCGAGGAGCCAACTCGCGAGTTTACCTCCTCCGCACAAGTATATATCGGTTCCAGGGTCACGCTGTATTTTTTCGATTTCAGCGATACTGCGTTTAATGACATAGACGTTGGGATCACAAGATGAAAAAGACAAGGATTCAGAGATGACATAATTTTTCATGTGCTTGTACGGTGCCTGGCCCGCTTTCAATCCAAACTTATAGCCGAACTCATAAGTATTTTTACCCATGATAACAGTGTCAAATTTGTTGAGGTCTTCCAGGTATTTGTCCACCCCATTACCGGTGCCGACAAATCCACTAATATCTTCATTTCGTCCGGAGATGAATCCATCAATAGAAGAGGCCACGTAATAGATTATTCTTCTCATAAAGTTGAGAGTAATGACTGTGAAACGTTACTAAAGCTTGCAGGAAATCGGCTACGTAAAAATTACAGGTAGAAAGTCTGTAAGGAAATCATTGGAGTAGAACTGAATTTCTCACTTGTACGAATACAATCAAATTTGGTTACAGCTCCATTGCTTAGAAAATTTTCGATAGACCTTTGAGGATGAAAAAGGTGATAAGAAAGCAAATGACACCTGCGATAATTAGAAATACGGTGTAACTAAACACCTTTTGGGATGTCGACATCGCCTGGAAGTCACGCGTATAAAACTTAGTTCTGCTAAAGATCATGTAAGAGCCGAACAGCAGGGCAGCAAATAATGCGATCACGACCACAAATGCACCGAAGATATTTCCGTGAGCAAGAATCATATCGCCATGGGAACAACGGTTGCCATCGACTTGAACGAACACAACGCGCTGGCCCATCGCATCTGATCGATGGTATTACACGCAGGCTGCAACAGGTCAGGCGATGAGACAAGAATACACACACTTTTCGCCCGGGTAGTGGCTACGTTCAATCGGTTCGGATTAAAAAGGAACGACATTCCTTTAGGAGCATCCTCCACGGTGGAAGCAGTCATGCTGTAAATGACCACGGGTGCTTCCTGCCCTTGAAATTTGTCAACGGTACCTATACGCATTCCCGGAAGTTTTTCAATCAGCGCAGCGACTTGTGCATTGTATGGCGCAACGATCAGGATATCGTCTTTCTGGAGCGCAGCTGTTTCGCCCTTGGTGTTTGTCCAATTACCATCAGCAAGGAGTTGTTTTACGATGGCTGCTATCGGGCTAACTTCCTCGGGCGACTTATTTTGATTTCCGCGATGTTCAACCGGAACATAAAAAAGTCCCGCACCACTAAAGTTTGTCTTTCCTCCGATGACTTGTTTCTCCAGTCCGGGCAACGATGTCAGTCGACCTTCGTAAAACATTTCTGAAGTGAAATGGCAAATTGCAGGGTGTAACCTTCGTGTGACGCCAAGAAACAAACCCATTCCTTCCGGCATCGTTGGATGGCTGTCAAGCAAATACGTGAGAGCAGCCACATCACTTCCTTCCGGATGAGCACCGCGTTGGGGTTGTTCTAACTGTTGTGGATCGCCAAGCAAAACAAGATTTTTTGCCGCGCGTGAGGCAGCGAGCACCTGCGACAAGGACATCTGTCCCGCTTCGTCAACAAACAAGTAGTCGAGTACTTCTCTTGAGTTGTCTTCTGCCCATAGCCATGCCGTACCACAGACAACTTTTCCGTCATCCAATGCAGCCCGCGCTTTATCGGATTTGTCGACCTCAACTATTCCTTCCGGCAGATTCTCGTTCTTCTCATTATTCTTATGGACGAAAGAAACGTTCACACCAAGCTCCTTGCCTCGCCTGATCGCAGCAAGTGAAAGATTACGGATCACCTTATGGCTGACGGCCGTAATACCGATCTTCTTTCCAGCTTTCAAAAGAGCAATAATAATAGAAGCACCCGTATACGTTTTTCCCGAGCCGGGCGGGCCTTGAATCGCAAGAACACTTTTGTCCAATGAAGAAGCAATGCGTACTGCAGCGTCCACCGTGTCTTCGCCCGGAAGCACATAAGCACGCTCGCCACCAATCAGTTTCGGTTTGCGCTTCATGAGCAGATCCTTTGACGCATGGTAAGGCCACGTGTGCCCTAAACCACTGTCATCAATTTGCTCAGCAAGATCCATCAATGACGTTGCAAGCGAACCGGGGTCAACACGCTCAGACACATGGACAGCTCTTGGATGAATGTTCTCAGCATCCTTCGACTTTTTTATATCAATCGTATAGTTCTCCAGCGAGATCCCACGAACCGAACCAATCTTTTCGCCTTTCACTTCAATGACTTCATCACCTTCATCAATACTTAGTTCCTGAGGAGGATATTTATAGCGATGCGTGATATTTCTCTCCTTACCTTCTTTCGGAAGTACAGAAACAAATTGCAATCCCGTTATCGCTTTGCGTTCATCCAGCAAATCTTCGTGCTCCAATTCGTGAACGCGGTAAAATTCCCACCAGGCACTTTTGTCTTCCCTGCGGAAGTACTCGATCTGATGCGCCAGCAACCATTTTGCTTTGTGTTCTTCCGTCCATGTTGATCGATCTTCCGGAAGTTTTTCTGTCAACGCTTTAAAGAGCGCTTGCGATCGTGTATCCAGCACCTGGACATTTTCGCTTGCTTCACCCGTCAGCAAAGCTGGGCGAGAAATCTGTATTCCAGACTGAAGAAAATCAGCACGCAATTTCTCAAGCCACTTATGGAGCGCTTCGGTAGCCATGCAATCGTCTTCATTGTAGTCTTCAACGGTCTGGAGGGTCTCCTTTGCAAGTGATTTAAAGTTGTTCGATTCTAACGCAACCTCTACAGCTTTTCGAGCGACACTGGCATCATGCAAAACAACTTTGCGCGTATACGTTGTGAATTTCTCTAACTCCTTTAATGAATATCGTTCGACACTGGCAAGCAAGGACTCTTTAAACACGGCATGAAGATCGATGAAGCGCTCGGCACGCAGCAGGTCGTCAACTTCTTTTTCAAACAACGCATGAACGCGTGCGAGGCGTTTTACGGCAGCGGGTTCATAAGGAGCAAAGTGATAGATGTACATTTTTGGATAGCGCTTCCACCGCGCTGTCACAAACTGCATAAACTCCTTAAATGCTTGCCGCTCTTCATTTCGGTTGGAAGACCAGATTCGCTTGTAAGTATACGTTCCATTTTCTGCAACGGCATAGCCGAGCACGTATTCAAGTCCACCATCCGCATAAAAAGGATCACCTTCAATATCGAAATAGATGTCGCCTTCATTAGGCTCAGGCAGCCGGTGTAGGCCGCGGCCGGCTTCGAGCGGAATCGAATGATACAACATTCGCTTTTGCTCGCGGCC
>DASWTM010000348.1:0-4754 GCA_036402115.1 Chryseosolibacter sp. | reverse complement strand
TTCGGCCACGTTTGGCGAAGGCACGAGGATCGTTGGCTTCCCCGCGATACAAAGTTCCGACACAGCAAGGGCGCCCGAACGTGAGATCACTGCATCCGCTGCAGCGTAAGCGAGATCCATCTCCTTCACAAAATCCTGCACACGGATCTTCTTGAGATCATGCTTCGCCAATCCAGCACGATAGGTTTCATAGTAGCCCTTTCCAGTTTGCCAGATTACCTGAACACCAGCATCAATGAGCTTATCGATGTTGTGAAGAATTCCTTCATTAATACTTCTTGCACCCAGGCTTCCTCCAATGATCAACAGCGTTTTCGTGCCGCCATCGAATCCAAAGTGAGCAAGTCCTTTTGTGCGTTTCTCTCCGACACTGATAATATCTTTTCTTACCGGATTGCCAGTCAGCACAATTTTTTCCTTCGGAAAGTATTTTTCCATTCCATCATACGCGACACAAACTTTGCTTGCTTTGTCAGCTACTTGCTTGTTTGCCAATCCTGCGAAAGAATTCTGTTCCTGTATAATTGCAGGAACGCCAAAACGTGTCGCAGCCATCATAATCGGACCGCTCGCATATCCACCTGTCCCAATCACTGCATGCGGCTTGTAACGCTTGATAATCACCGCAGCCCTGATATAACTCACTAGAACTTTAACCGGGAAGAGTAAATTTGAAAGCGTCAGTTTACGCTGCAGCCCACTGATCCAAAGGCCAATGATCTTGTACCCTGCATCAGGAACGCGTGTCATCTCCATTCTTCCTTGGGCACCGACAAAAAGTATCTGTGCGTCCGGGTGACGTTCACGGAATGAATTGGCGATAGCAATTGCCGGAAAGATGTGTCCACCGGTTCCGCCACCGCTAATGATCAAACGATATGGTTGCCCATTGGTACTCAAGCTGCCTGTGCTGTTGAAACGGTTTTACTTTCTTTAACTTTTTCTTTGGGTGCTTTCTCTTCTTTCGAACCTTGCTCCCATGCTTTATCCTGCTCGCCACGACTTACACTCAGCACGATGCCCAATGCAAGTCCGGTGAAAACCATCGAAGTACCACCCATAGAGATAAGTGGAAGTGGCTGACCTGTCACCGGACCCAGTCCGACAACGACACCCATGTTCACCATCGCTTGACATACAAGGTCAAAACACAATCCTGCCGAGAGCAGTCCTCCGAACGCTCGCTCACTGTTGTACGCTGCTTTCATTCCACGATGTAGCAGGAGAAGGTAAAGCGCCACCAATACAACCGCTCCAATGATTCCGTACTCTTCGACATAAATCGCGAAGATAAAATCCGCATACGGGTTTGGCAGGATATTGCGTTGATCACTATTGCCCGGGCCTTTGCCGAAAATCCCACCGGTAGCCACCGCGATAAAACCATGTTTGTTCTGGAAGCTCGGCTCCTTTTCACCCTGGTTGAAAGCGATGAAGTCCTTGATACGATTAATCATCGTACCTCCTCGTGATCCAAACTTGAATGCAAGTGCTCCGAACAAAATGCCCACGAAGAAAAGCATCGCGAGGTATTTCATCGGCACGCGACCAATGAACATGATCAGCATACACGTGATAAGAAGCAAAATTGCGGTCGACATATTCGTCAAAGCGATAAGTCCACAGATCGTACCGCACCAGAACAAAATTGGAATCAGTGATTCTTTAATGTCTTCGATGTTCTGCTGACGTTTTGAAAGCATTGCTGCCAGGTTTACGATCAGGGCCAAACTTGCAAAGTCTGAAGGCTGGAAGGAACCTACCAATGGAACTTCAATCCAGCGCGCTGCGTCATTCACGGATGTTCCATTCACAAAAGTGTAGATCAACAGCGGAATACTTACAAGCAGTGCAAGTCTCGATATTTTGGAATAGTATCGGTAGTCGACTTTGTGCGCAAACCACATTGCGGCTAGGCCAATCAGCACGTGCATTGTATGTCTCAGGAGCAATGCTTCCGGAGAAGAAGTTTTCTTAAAAGCCAGCGTTCCGATTGAACTGTACACAACCAGTATGCTGATCATGGACAGCGCAAACACAACGGCCCAAATCACCTTGTCTCCCTGCAGGTTTTTGTCAGCCCATTCCTTCACTTTTGTCATAGTGGGTTCGCTTTTGGTTTAACCTTCTATTTCTTTTTTCAACTGGGAAACCGCTTCACGAAACTGGTTTCCACGGTCTTCATAATTTTTAAACAAATCAAAGCTTGCGCATGCCGGTGACAACAAAACAATATCACCTTTCTGAGCGGCACCCAATGCCATCTTCACAAGCTCTTTCACACTCTGTGTTTCCATTACCTGAGGAACAACGCCACCAAAAGCTTTCTTCAACTTATCATTGTCCTTACCCAGGCATATGAGTGTCTTCACTTTTTTCTTCACTTCATCCTTGATCAGGTTATAATCGTTTCCCTTATCCACTCCACCTGCAATCCATACAAGAGGCTGATTATAACTTCCTAACGCGTACACAACGGAGTCGACATTGGTTGCTTTCGAATCATTGATAAACTCTACTCCTTTGATCACACCCACCGGTTCGAGGCGGTGCGGTGCATTCTTAAATGTCTTTAATCCTTCCTTGATCCCGTCAACATTTACTCCCGCAAGCACCGCGGCAGACACAGCTGACATGGTGTTGATCAGGTTGTGTGGACCCTTTAACGTTGTCTCGTCCTGACCGATCTTGAAGCTTTGACCCGCAAGATTGAATGACATCTTACTGCCATCGTACTTGACACCACCCTTTGAATCATTCTTCAGTGACACGGAAATCTTTTTCGGAACGATGGCACGAGTCTTCAATTCATTTGCAATCACAGGATCCTCTTCATAATAAATGAAGTGTTGTTGAGGCTCCATGTTTTCAACAATCAGAAATTTGGAATTCACATAATTCTGCATGTTGTATTCATAGCGATCCAGGTGGTCCGGAGTAATGTTCAGTAAAACCGCAACGTCTGGTTTAAATGTATCGGTCCCGTCAAGCTGGAAGCTGCTCATTTCAAGCACGAACCAGTCGAATGACTTCTCGGCCACCTGACGTGCCATGCTGAAACCAACGTTACCGGCAAGCGCTACATTCAATCCCGCGCTTTTCATCAGATAATACGTCAGCAGGGTCGTAGTAGTCTTTCCGTTTGTTCCGGTGATCGCAACAACCTTTGCCTGTCCGATGTAGCGATACGCGAATTCAATCTCATCGATGATATTGATATGCGCTGACTTCACAGCCTTGATGACAGGAGCCTTATCGGGGATACCCGGGCTCTTGATGATCAATGACGCATTAACAATTTTTGACTCCGTATGCTGGCCTTCCTCGAACTCGATTCCGTGAGAAGACAATTCAGCTTTGTATTTATCCTTGATCGGAGCCTGATCGGAGACAAAAACCTCCATGCCCTTTGCTTTTGCAAGCAAGGCTGCACCCGTTCCGCTTTCCCCTGCGCCCAATATGACAATGCGTTCTTTCATCGCAGCTTCAGTGTTGCTAAGGTTAAAATCGCCAACAATATTCCGATGATCCAGAAGCGAGTCACAATCTTCGCTTCGGGGATGTTCATTTTCTGATAGTGATGGTGAAGTGGTGACATCAGGAAAATCCTTCTTCCTTCACCATATTTTTTCTTCGTGTATTTGAAGTATGATACCTGAATCACTACGGAAAGATTCTCCACCAGGAAAATACCGCAGAGTACTGGGATCAATAACTCTTTTCTGACGGCAAGCGCCAATACCGCGATGACACCACCAAGCGTTAAGCTACCGGTATCGCCCATGAACACTTGTGCCGGATATGCATTGTACCAGAGGAACCCAAGGCATGCCCCTACAAATGCTGTACAGAAAATTACAAGCTCCGCAAGGTTCGGAATGTAGAGTATATTCAGGTAACTACTAAAGTCAACGCGGCCTGACAGATAAGCAAGAATACCGATCGTGATGCCGATAATTCCCGATGTTCCTGCCGCAAGCCCGTCAATTCCATCCGTGATGTTCGCTCCGTTGGATACCGCGGTGATGATCACAATAACAATAAGCGTATAGATCACCCACGTGTAGTCATCGGGAACGAATGGCAGAATGTTGTTGTAGTCAAGTTCGTTATTCTTGAAGAACGGTACTGTTGTCTTCGTTGACTTTACATCATGATAGGTGACAGTATCGCTTCTGCTTCCCTGGATAGCATCTGCTTCAGCAGTTGAAATCTCTTCTGGAGCAACCACGATGCCGTCATTCACGACTTCTCGGATAACGACATCATCGCTGAAATAAAGCGTAAGTCCAACGATCAGACCGAGACCAACCTGTCCGATGATCTTGAATTTTCCTGCAAGACCTTTTTTATCCTTTTTGAATACTTTGATGTAGTCATCGAGGAATCCGATCAGCCCCAGCCATACCGTTGTCACGATAAGCAGGATGACGTAGATGTTGTCGAGTTTTGCAAACAATAACGTAGGAACAAGGATAGCAGCAATGATGATGAGGCCGCCCATGGTTGGTGTTCCCTTCTTAGACATCTGGCCTTCCAGACCTAGATCTCGAATGTCCTCACCCACCTGTTTTTTGCGCAGAAAGTTAATAAGCTGTTTACCAAACGTGATAGTTATGATTAACGAGATTAGCGCGGCCATACCTGCTCTGAAGGAGATGTATTGAAACACACCTGCTCCCGGTATATCGAGCTTGTCTAAATAATCAAATAGGTAGTAAAGCATTTATTTTTAGTTACTAAACATTTTCAAC
>DASWTM010000347.1:0-2497 GCA_036402115.1 Chryseosolibacter sp. | reverse complement strand
CTGATTTTTTGCCAGACTTTTCTGCAGCCTCTACTTTCTTCAAGAGGCGGAAGTCAGCGTAAGGTCCTTTCTTAATCGAGCGTCCCATTATTTTTTCCTCCTAGAGATGATTAGGTTATCTGAATACTTCTTAGGGTGACGAGTCTTCTTACCCTTTGCGTACAAGCCTTTGCGTGATCTTGGATGACCACCAGAAGCGCGACCTTCACCACCACCCATCGGGTGATCAACAGGGTTCATTGCTACGGCACGTGTACGAGGACGAATACCTCTCCAGCGGCTGCGACCTGCCTTACCAACACTTTCGTTCATGTGGTCAGGGTTTGATGCAGCACCGATTGTACCCATGCAAACATCCAACACGTTACGCATCTCGCCAGAAGGCATCTTCAATGTTGCGAAGCCACCTTCACGAGCCAGTAACTGTACAAATGATCCCGCAGAGCGAGCGATTGCTCCACCTTTGCCTGGCTTCATTTCTACGTTGTGAATGATTGTACCCAATGGAATCTTCGCAAGAGGAAGTGCATTACCAACTTCAGGAGCGATATCCGGACCTGAAATTACCTGCTGTCCTACCTGAAGACCATGAGGTGCTATGATATAAGACTTAGAACCATCTACATAATAGAGGAGTGCAATACGAGCAGAACGAGTTGGATCGTACTCGATTGACTTTACTGTAGCAGGAACACCGAACTTATTTCTCTTAAAGTCGATATCTCTGAGCTTCTGCTTATGACCACCACCGATATAGCGCATGGTCATTCTACCTTTTGAGTTTCTACCTCCGGTTTTCTTTACCGTAGTCACCAATGACTTTTCAGGCTTGCTAGCCGTGATGTCATCGAATGAAGGAGCCATTCTGTGTCTGGTTCCTGGTGTTACCGGTTTTAATTTCTTCAACGCCATTGGTCAGTATAGTTAAACGTTGCTATAAAAATCAATTACTTCACCTTCAGCCAGCGTAACGATGGCCTTCTTGTAACTCGGCTTACGTCCTGAGAGAACTCCAGCTTTTGTGTAACGGGTCTTCAATTTACCCATCACATTCATGGTATTCACTTTCTCAACGTTTACACCGTATTGTTTTTCCACGGCTTTCTTGATCTCCACCTTGTTAGCGTCAGAATCTACGATGAAACCGTATTTTCCTTTCTCATTGAGTGAAGAAACCTTCTCGGTAACCAATGGTTTTTTCAGGACGCTCATGATTCTTTATTTAATAAGTTTTCAACCTTGGTTATAGCGCTCTCAACAAAGATCAGGTTGTCAGCGTGCATCAGATCGTAGGTGTTGATCTGGTCAGCTGTCGTGATTTTTGTGTTTTGGATATTTCTTCCGGAGAGAACAATGTTCTTGTTGTTTTCAGGAAGGATGAAGAGCGTCTTTTTAGCATCCAGCTTAAGGGCTGCCAAAAGATTTACATACTGCTTTGTTTTTGCAGACTCGAAATTGAAGTCTTCAAGAACAGCGATCGAGTTGTCTTTCGCTTTGTATGACAGTGCAGACTTACGTGCTAAGTCTTTTACTTTCTTGTTCAGCTTGAACGAATAGTCGCGAGGCTGAGGACCGAATACACGTCCACCACCTTTGAACTGAGGGTTCTTGATGTTACCCGCACGAGCTCCACCAGTACCTTTTTGCTTCTTGATCTTCTTGGATGAACCGGAGATCTCGTTACGCTGCTTTGACTTGTGAGTACCCTGGCGCTGATTTGCGAGGAAGCTCTTTACATCAAGATAAATCGCGTGGTCGTTAGGCTCTATGCCGAACACTGCATCCGCAAGGTTTACTTTCTTGCTGGTCTTCTCACCACTATATTTTAATACTGCTACTTCCATTATTTCTGAAGGATTACAGTTGAATTCTTTGCACCAGGAAGTGATCCGCTGATCACGATGAGGTTTTGATCTGCAATGATCTTAACCACTTGAAGGTTGGTAGTTTTTACACGAGCTCCGCCCATACGTCCAGGAAGACGCTTTCCTTTGATTACACGGGAAGCGAAAGACGCGTTACCCATTGAACCCGGAGCACGAAGTCTGTTGTGCTGACCGTGCGTTTGGCCACCCACACCATTAAAGTTGTGACGCTTAACAACACCCTGGAAACCTTTACCTTTTGAAGTACCTACCGCATCGATGAAATCTCCTTCTACGAAGATGTCAGCAACGCGTACTTCCTTACCAAGTTCAGCGATTGTATCGAACTCTTTTCCGAAGTCACGGAACTCAACGATATTTTTCTTAGGAGTTGTGTTTGCTTTCTTGAAATGACCGAGAGCTGCCTTAGAAGTATTCTTCTCTTTCTTCTCGCCAAAGGCCAATTGAACTGAACGGTATCCGTCAGATTCTTCATTTTTTACTTGAGTGACTACGCAGGGGCCTGCCTCGATCACTGTGCATGCAATATTCTCGCCCCCAGGGCCGAATACGCTCGTCATTCCGATTTTCTTTCCTATAATGCCAGGCATAATGCTTGTTTTTCAGGATTT
>DASWTM010000346.1:0-27896 GCA_036402115.1 Chryseosolibacter sp. | reverse complement strand
CCAGTCTCTTTCTCGCCATTAATAATTGCCCAGTTGATTGGCGCTGCTCCGCGGTATTGCGGAAGGAGCGAGGCATGAAGATTAAATGTTCCGATCACAGGCATTGCCCACACTACTTCCGGAAGCATACGAAATGCTACCACAACCTGCAGGTCAGCTTTGTAAGATCGAAGGGTTGAAACAAATTCCTCCGATTTGAGATTGGTCGGTTGAAGCACCGGTACATTGTACTTGAGCGCGCATTCTTTCACCGGAGAATACGTTATCTTCTGTCCACGCCCTTGTGGCTTATCCGGTGCAGTGATCACGGCCACAACATTTACTTTGTTTTGCAAAAGAATCTCCAGGCTTGCTACGGCAAACTCGGGTGTTCCCATAAATATCACACGCAGATTCTCAGTCATATATATAATGGAGCGTTCAAAAGAATGTGAAATAACTAAAAATAAACTTAAAAATATTTATACCTTTTAATCCTATATATCGTATATCTATGTATATTTGATCTATGTATTCAAAAGAACTGCTGAAAGGAACGCTCTCGGCAATCATTCTGCAATTGTTGTCAGAGCAGGAGCGCATGTACGGGTATGAGATGACGATGAAGGTGAAAGAACTTTCAGGTGGAAAAATTTTGCTGAAGGATGGCAGTCTATATCCGGCCTTGCAAAAGATGACTGCTGATGGATTGTTGTCCTTCAAAGAAGAAGAGGTAGGAGGACGAATCCGAAAATACTACTATCTCACGAAGCAAGGTCACAAGCGCAAAGCGGCTTACGTGGAAGAGCTGAGAGACTTTATTGCAACCCTAAACAAGATCGTGTTTCCGGAAGTGGCGATATAGTCTCAGTAAAAGTTTAGATACCAACGAACAGATATGACACTCAATCCCGAACAAATTGAAATCATAAGAAAATTTGTGATTGAGAACAAGGTCACGCTTCCAACTTTAAAGGATGACATCGTTGACCACTTGTGTTGTGAGGTTGAAGCGTTTATGAGTAGTGGAAAGACATTCGAGGAGTCGCTTCGTCAAGCGGTGTACGAACTGGCTCCTCATGGTCTGAGTTATATTCAACAGCGGACTTACATTTTACTCGATCGGAAAATCATAGTAAACATGAGAAAACTGACTTTTATCATCGGATCGCTTTCGGCCATGGCTATGAGCTTCGGCTGGCTTCTGAAAATACTTAACGTGCCTGAAATCGGAAATCGTTTTTTTGCACTCGGGTCTGTTGCATTTCTTCTCTTGTTCCTGCCGCTGTTGGGAATAAGCTACTTTAGAATGAACAAGCGCCCGCTTTTTCAAAAATTGAAGATCGTATTTGGGGTTCTTAGCGTAATTCTTTTAGGTATTGCGTTTTTGGCGCGCATCATGCATTTGCCGGGCGCAGATGAAGTACTCTGGGCAGGAGGGCTCGTTTTCACGTTTGGATTCGTTCCCGCTTTCTTTTACGAGCTTTACAAAAAGTCCGCGTCTGCGTCTGATGAATACTAACTACTACCAATGACACTAACGTCAGATCAGATCAAACAGATCAAGCTTTATGTTCTTGAAAACAATGTAACCATATTGTCTTTGCGTGATGACCTCGTAGATCACATTTGCTGTGAAGTGGAACTGCGCATGTCGGATGGAAAGGATTTCAGCAACGCCATGAATGAAGCATTGATGGAATTCACACCAGCCGACCTGTATGAGATCGAACAACAAACTGAATTTCTATTACACCCAAATAAAGTAATTATGAAAAAACTCACGTATTTCGTTGGCCTTGCTTCTGCGATCAGCATGAGCATGGGTCTGATGCTCAAAATTCTTCACATGCCGGGAGGCGAGCAACTCATCAACTATGGATTTTTCGCTTTCGCGGGATTCTTTCTTCCTGCCATTACATTCTGGAAGTTGAACGAAGGCAAACAACTTTCAACGGTAGATAAACTTAAAATTGGAGTTGGAATTTTAAGCACTGTTGGATTGGTGATTAGCATCGTGGCAAAGATCAGAATGGATCTTAATTTTTCGACAATCGTTTTATTCTGTACAACAACGCTTTTCAGTTTCGGATTCTTGCCGTTACATTTCTACCAGATGTATCAGCGTTCCTTGTCGAGAAGCAATTAATCTCTCAAGTCTTTGCGCATATACTTGGAGCAGATCGGGCAGGTCTCCCAGATATGACCGCGTGCGGGACAATATTCCCTTCCAAAATAAATGATCTGTAAATGAGCCTTATCCCACTTCGATTGTGGGATAAGTCTTTTTAGGTCGCGCTCGGTTTGCTCAACACTTTTTCCGTTCGTCAAACCCCAACGGTAAGCGAGCCGGTGAATGTGTGTGTCAACGGGAAAGGCTGGCAGGCCAAAACATTGCGTCATTACCACTGAAGCAGTTTTATGACCGACACCCGGCAGTTCTTCGAGCTCTTCAAATGTGTTTGGAACTTGCCCGTTGTATTTTTCAATCAGGATCTTGGAGAGTCCATAAATTCCTTTGGACTTCATGGGCGATAGTCCGCATGGCTTGATGATTTCGCGGATCTCTTCCACCCTCATCTTCACCATGTCATAGGGATTGTCCGCGCGTTTGAAGAGATGAGGTGTAGTCTGATTCACGCGAACATCCGTGCACTGGGCGGATAGCAGAACAGCGATGAGTAATGTGTAGGGGTCCTTATGATCAAGCGGAACCTGAGGATTCGGATAGTATTTATCGAGAATCGAAAGGATGTCGCTTACTTTTTCGGATTTCGAAACCGCCATCTTGTGAGTCAAATTTCTAACAACTTAACATTTAAGTTGCCAATATGAGCAAAGTCTTTGTCGTATGTCAAGAGCGGCATTTCTGAGTAAATTGCTGTCGCAGCAATTACCGCATCAGCAACCTTTAGTCTGAACCTTTGGCGCAGGGAAATTGCCAGCAGGGTTATCGATTCATTGTGGCGGATCTTTGTACAAATCTTAAGGAGACCTTTAATACTTCCAACTTCTCTTGGTGTTATTCCAACTTTCCCAAGTAATTCTATCTCAGTAATAAAATGGAAGTGCCAATGATTATCAACATGCGATTTGATGGAGGGTTGTTCGGCCAGCAACATAAGGAATGTGTTTGTATCGGCCACGTACTTATTGCTACTCATCGCGCAATTTCCTTTGATAAGCGACCCAATCCGTGTCACCGTAAACATCTTTCAATGCGCCATAGAAATCCCGCAGCGTCTTCTTTTCCTTTGTACGCTTGGTGGGAGCCTTAGATGCCTTGCGAGCATTTTTTGACTTATTCTTCTTAGCAATTCTTAAAGCCATTGAATCGATGTTTGACTAACTAAATTTACCGATTTCTTCTGAATGTTCTTACTCCCATTATTGGTAAGCTTTTACTCATACAATAAATACTTCTTCCCCATCGATGTATACTTTTCTAGCCCTTCTTTCCATGTTGCACGAATCTGATCCTCCGTCATTCCGTCTTTAATCTGTTGCTGAAGGATCGTGTTGCCGGAAAGAATGGTGAACGACTTCGTGAAGAACTTCTCTTTGTCTGAATATTTTTTGTAGAAGTCGAGGATGTATTTCAGATCTATTTTATTGGGAACAGAGACGTTTCGCAAATCCAGTCCATAACAGACTTTGCCTTCGTGTGGTGGATTGTTTGCCATGCCGGGGATGTCGTTTGGTGTGAACTGGAAGGGAAGATCCGTGAACTCCGGATTGCCGATCACCAGAAACGGAATTTGTGTGCCACGACCCATGCTGATCACAGTGCCTTCAAAAAGTCCAAGGGTAGGATACAAGCGGATAGCCTGATCGTTAGGCAAGTTTGGAGACGGCCGAAGCGGGAGTGAGTACGGGTCTGCGTGTTTCCAGTTCTTCAACGTGATCACCTCCAGGTCGCAGGCTACGCCCTTGTCGAGCCACTTTTCCCCGTTGATCATTTTCGCGAGTTCGCCAACGGTCAGGCCATGAACAATCGGGATCGGATGCATTCCTACGAACGACTTGACAGCAGGATCGAGGATTGGCCCATCCATGTAGTTGCCATTTGGATTTGGTCGGTCGAGCACGATTACCTTCTTGCCATTTTCGGCAGCTGCCTCCATGACGTAGTGCATGGTGCTGATGAACGTGTAGAAACGAACACCCACATCCTGAATATCAAAAATCAGGACATCGAGATCTGCGATTTGTTCAGGAGTTGGTTTTTTGTTTGCGCCATACAAGGAGACAATTGGTAATCCGGTCTTCGTGTCGATCCCGTCTTTAACAGTCTCTCCGTCTGCTGCCGATCCCCGGAAGCCGTGCTCCGGGGCGAAAACTTTTTTCACATTTACTCCTAACGAACGAAGGGTGTCAGCAAGGTGTGTCTTTCCAACAACCGCAGTGTGATTGACAACGAGTCCCACGGATTTGCCTTTAACCAATGGAAGATATCGATCAAACTGTTCGGCCCCAAGTTGCACGTTTGACGAAACTTTGGTGGCGGTGGATGGTGATGCTGGAGTTGATGTCGCGGGAGTCTGGCTACTGCATTGAAATGACGACATTGCAATTACAAACCCCACGACTAAATTTATTTTTTGCATATTTACCAACTGGCTATTTTGTGATCTGTTGTAAAGCCGAAAATTAAGAAAATTGAATTTATCGTATTTCATATCTAAGCGAATATCGAAACGCCAGCAGGAAGGATTTTCTTCGGTCATCCACACCATTGCCATCGCCAGCATTGCCATCGGACTTGCAGCATCGATTGTTTCCTTTCTGATCATGAAGGGATTCCAGGAAACGATCAAAAACAAGATCTATAGCTTCAGCAGTCATATTCTGGTTACGAAGTTCTCCATGAATAATTCCCAGGAGGAACAGCCGATGGATTTGAATATTGAGCTTTACAATAATCCGTCCAGTTTTCCTTCCGTGGAGCATGTGCAGGAGTACGCGCACAAGACTGCGTTGATTAAAACTGAGAACGAAGTCTATGGATTCTTCATTAAAGGTGTAAGCAAGCGTTTTGATGAACAGTCGTTTCAGCAGAATATGATCGAGGGGAGATTTATTACGTTTCCCGACTCCGGATATTCGAACGACATTGTGCTGAGCAGAATAATTGCTGACAAGTTGCAGGCGAAAGTTGGCGATGAAGTGGTGGTTCATTTCTTTCAAAATCCTCCGCGTTTCCGAAAGCTGAAAGTAAGCGGCATTTACGAGACGAATCTCTCCGAGTATTTTGACAGCCGAGTCGTCATTGGCGATTTGCGCCTCATTCAGCGCCTCAATGACTGGCCGGATTCAGTGGCCGGTGGGTTGGAGGTATTTGTCAAAGATCCTGACTTGCAGGAATCAGCAAGTGTTGAAATTGGAGAGATGATGGATTACGATTTGAACGTCCAGCCAATCAGCGAACGATACTTTCAAATTTTCGAATGGCTCAATTTGTTAAGTCGACAGGTTAATATTCTGCTGGTGATCATCCTCATTGTCGTTTGCGTGAACATGATTTCAATTGTGTTGATCCTGGTGATGGAGCGCACACAGATGATCGGAATGCTTAAGGCCCTCGGAGCGAACAATGCGCTTGTTCGATCGGTGTTTGTTTATAGCGGGGTGAGCCTTGTGGTGAAGGGCCTTGTGATCGGTAATATTATTGGTCTTGGGATCTGCTTTTTGCAATATCAATTCAAGATCATTAAGCTGAATCCTCACGATTATTACATGTCGTTTGTTCCCATCAGCTGGAACTGGGAAATCGTTGCCTTGTTGAATGTGCTCATGTTTGTGATCGTATCGGTCGTACTGCTGGTTCCTACGATGATTATCTCACGGGTTAATCCGATTAAAGCGATCAAGTTCGATTGAGGGTGTTGTTACCGCAGAGGCGCCAAGGCGCGATGGAACGCAAAGAATTTTTTTGGAAGTCTAACCGAGCGGTTAAGACTGATGTAACTCTATGCTGCTACCATATAAGATTCTTTGAAGCCTGCCTTCGTACACAGTATCAAGGTCAAAGCTGGCTAGAATATCGGCATGCGACCTTATTACCTTAATAGAGTAGTCGCGGTTTGAATCAAGCCTCGAATCTTGGAAGGTTAAATCGCATCCAGAGGTCAATTTTTCATTTCATTGGTAAATTTAAGGTCATTTTGGCTTAAATACATCTGCATAGCCATGGTTCTTAAGACACTCTGTCACAAAAATTCGTCCGGCATATTTTTCACTTATAGACCGGTGTGAATCAAAATCGGAAAACTAAAACATTAAATACTATGAGCATCGTACGTTATAACTCAACTCTGAATGACTTTGTACCAACAACGTTCAGCAACCTCATCGACAAATTCTTTAATGAGTCGTTGAGCCGCCAGGGAGGTTCTGCTTATTCCTTCGTTCCTAAAGTGGACATCATTGAAACCGAAAAAGCATTTGAGCTTCAAGTGGCTGTTCCAGGAATGAACAAGGAAGATTTTAAAATCGATTTGAATGACAATTTCCTGACGATCAGTGGTGAGCGGAAATTCACTTCGGAGAAGGAAACGAACAACTTCCGTTCGATCGAAACGCAGTACGGGACCTTCAGCCGTTCATTTTCAATGCCTGAGAATGTTGATGCTGGAAAGATTTCAGCCTCATATACGAATGGCATCCTTAACCTCGTTATTCCTAAAGACGAGAAGAAAACATTGAAGACAACAATAAAGGTGAATTAAGTTTAGGGGTTTTAGGCCTGCCTGACGGTAGGCAGGTTAGTAAAAGGTGTCCTCGCTTCGGGGACGCCTTTTTTATTTTTATGGCAAGACCTTTTTCAGGAAAAACGGTAACTTTCATTCTAAAGGGTTCGATATGAAGCGCTCAATTTACATTCTGCTGGTCCTGGTCATTGTAGCATGCCTGGGAGGGATTTTAGGATCAATCTTTACAATCCGATATCTGAACGTTGATTCTTCTCCTTACAATTCGATCAGCGAGCGACAGGAAATGATTCTGGCTTCGAAACCTTTTGATACATCGTATCACGTTCCGAAAGGACTCGACTTTCTTTCTGCTGCAAAGAATGTTACTTCCGCTGTAGTGCATATTCGCACCGCGTATGGTCCGGGGAACTTCAGCGTTAATCCCTTGTTGGGTTATGATCGTCAGTCGCATTCGTCAGGGTCAGGTGTAATCATTTCCGATGATGGATACATTGTGACGAACAACCACGTGATTGAAGATGCTACGAACATCGAAGTGGTGATGAATAATAATCAGCGTTTTTATGCGAAGCTGATTGGTACAGACGCGAATACGGATCTTGCGCTGCTAAAGATTAAGGCGAAGAGTTTGCCCTTTGTGAAATATGGTGATTCGGATCGTGTGCAGCCGGGAGAATGGGTGCTTGCCATCGGTAATCCATTTGATTTGAACTCAACGGTGACTGCGGGAATCGTGAGCGCGAAGGCACGGAACATTGGAATTCTTCGCGATCAAAATCAATTTCAGGTTGAAGCGTTTATTCAAACTGATGCTGCAGTGAATCCTGGTAATTCAGGTGGAGCGTTGATAAACCTGCGCGGTGAACTGATCGGAGTAAACACAGCAATCGCTACTTCGTCCGGACAATATCAGGGATATTCGTTTGCGATTCCTGTTTCGTTGGTCAAGAAAGTGATGGATGACTTGCTGGAATTTGGCGAAGTGCAGCGCGGTTTTTTAGGTATCGGGATTCGCGATGTTGATGCTGGTGTTGCGGAATTATACAAGCTCTCAACAAACCAGGGCATTCTTGTAAACGAAGTGCACGATGACGGAGCCGCGCAGCAGGCAGGTATCGATCGGGGTGATGTGATTGTTGCGATCGATAATCATCGTGTAAACTCTGTTTCGGAATTGCAGGAGTGGGTTGCACGTCATCGCCCGGGGAAAGAAATCACGGTTGAGTACTTGCGCGCGGATGAACGCAAATCTGTCAAAGTAAGATTGAGAAACACGGAAGGGAATGAATCCATGGCACGCAGATCAGTTGCGTCAAAAATTGATGGTGCCGAATTCGAAAATGTAACGTATCGCGAACTGTCGAAACTCCTTCTGGAAGGTGGAGTAAAGGTCAAGGAAGTTAAAAAAGGAAAATGGAAAGATGCCGGTATCCGCGAAGGCTTCATCATCGGTTTTATAGACAAAGTTCCGGTCGATAACGTAGAAGATCTTAATCGCATCCTTGGCTATAAAAAAGGAGGCATTCTACTCGAGGGCTACTATCCTGATGGAGAAAAGGGAACGTACGGGGTGGAGTGGTGAAAGCCTCTTCCGCAGGGTGCAGGTGGCAAGTTACAGGTTAGAGGTTGCCGGTGCTCCCAACTTCGCATCCCAGTTTCTCGTCTGACCATTTGTTGAAGTTAAAGTTACAGGCTTGAAGTTTGATGACTTTAGATTATCCAAGTGAAAAAAGGAAGTACTGGGAGGAGTGGTGATCCGATTTGATGCAAGCCGCACTTATCACCTGACCTCAGATATTTGCAAAGCGTTTTTCGGCTTTAGCCGGTGCTGTGCGTAGCCCCCGACTTAAGTCGGGGGTTACTTCGATTAGTTCACACCCAATCGGCTAAAGCCGAGAGCACCGCGCATTTCAACGTGATTGATACATTTCAAAGCAACCTAGCCACTTGAGCATGTGGGGCTAGCCTTAAACCTGCACCTCGAGACTTGCAGCTTGTAGCGTGCGGCTTGCAGCTTGACGCTTGCAGCTCTTTTTTTCCTACTTTTGTCCCTTCTTCACAAATCGCATGAAAAATTTTGGTATCCAGGAAGCCCTTACTCAGCTGGGCGTCAGAAAAAAGAATCCAGGCGTTTCCACCGGCCGGAAATGGTATAAGTCAACAGGTAAGGTCATTGAGTCTTTCTCACCGGTTGACGGACGATTGATCGGCTCTGTGGCCCAAGCTGACGAGAAGACTTATCACCAGGTTGTAGCCAAAGCGGTTGAAGGATTTAAAGAATGGAGAAAGTGGCCTGCACCCAAGCGAGGCGAAGTGGTAAGACAAGTTGGTGAGGCCCTTCGAAAGCACAAAGAGCCACTGGGCAAACTAGTGTCATATGAAATGGGTAAGTCGTACACGGAAGGTTTAGGTGAAGTGCAGGAAATGATTGACATCTGTGATTTTGCAGTCGGTCTTTCGCGCCAGCTTCATGGTCTGACTATGCACTCCGAGCGCCCCCATCACCGGATGTATGAGCAATGGCATCCCCTCGGTCCAATCGGCATCATTACAGCTTTTAACTTTCCAGTGGCGGTGTGGTCGTGGAATTCGATGATCGCATGGGTGTGTGGTGACACCTGTATCTGGAAACCGTCAGAGAAAACTCCGCTCTGCAGCATCGCTTGTCAGAATATTGTGAATGAAGTGTTCGAGCGAATGGCGGTGCCGGAAGGTGTTTCATGTCTTGTGAATGGCGATGCATCGATCGGACAGTTGCTCTCTGCGGATTCCAAACTTCCATTGATTTCCGCGACTGGCTCGGTTCGAATGGGCAAAGCTGTATCAAAGACAGTAAGCGAACGCCTTGGTCGCTCACTTCTTGAACTCGGAGGTAATAACGCCATCATCATTACACCGAACGCAAATCTGGACATCGCAATTCGCGGTGCATTGTTTGGGGCAGTTGGTACGGCAGGGCAGCGCTGCACGACAACAAGACGACTCATCATCCATGAAGATATTTATGAACAAGTGAAGCAGCGACTAGTCAACGCTTATCAACAACTGTCGATAGGTAATCCACTCGATCCATCAAATCATGTGGGACCGTTGATCGATAAGCTAGCAGTAAAGTCTTACGAAGATGCGTTGAGACGAGTTAAAAAGGAGGGAGGAGACTTGATCATGAAGGGTGGAGTTCTGGATGGCAAAGGGTATGAGTCTGGATGTTATGTAAAGCCGGCCATTGCTGAAGTAGAGAATCATTTCGCCATTGTCCAGCAAGAGACTTTTGCACCAATTCTTTACCTGATTAAATATCGAACGATCGAAGAGGCAATCGATTATCAGAATGGTGTGATGCAAGGGCTGTCGTCTTCGATCATGACTACCAACATGCGGGAAATGGAGTTGTTTCTATCAGCGGAAGGCTCTGACTGCGGCATTGCCAACGTGAACATTGGTACATCAGGTGCAGAAATTGGAGGTGCATTTGGTGGTGAGAAAGAAACCGGTGGAGGAAGAGAATCAGGTTCTGACGCGTGGAAGGTGTACATGCGCAGGCAAACGAATACCATCAATTATGGAGAGACCCTTCCCTTGGCACAGGGAATTAAATTTACAATTTGAAAGCAGTTTGTAAATCAACGTCAAAACCCTATTTTTATACGATCCAACGAACTAAAGATCTCAATAACATGTCTGGAAAGAAATACCGCACAGTGATGCTCATCGATGATAATGAAATAGATAATCTTATCAATCAAAAGATGATCGAGGCAGCTTCTATTACGGACAACATCTACACGCACACCGGAGCCAAAAGCGCGATTGAGTTCCTTAGAAACATGGAGAAGCTTGATGTAGCAGACAAAGTTCTCCCTGATGTAATCTTCCTCGACATTGACATGCCGTTGATGGATGGATTTCAATTCCTTGATGAATTTGAAAAGCTGAGCAACGTGGCGAAAAAGAAGTGCAAGATTGTAATGCTAACTTCTTCCATCAATCCGCAGGACTTTAATCGATCAAAGAAGTACGAAAACGTGAAGCTGTATCTTAATAAGCCGCTTTCGCATGACAGCATTACCAAGTTGGATCTGTAGCATAAAGACACATAGAAAAACTAAGGCGCCCTGAAGGCGCCTTTTGTATTTTCAGATGTCGGTCAACAGCCGCACAAACTTGTCATCCAGTTTTATCAACTTGGTAGGAGCGAAGTATGCCACAGTGGTACTGCTGAGACGTGGAATGAGTGCCGTGATTTTTTTTGCTTTTTCTTTCTTTGCTTCGCTCGTGGCAATCTTTAAGATCTTTAAGAAAAGCATGATGTTTTCGCAGCTATCTTTACCGAACAGGCGTATCTGACGCTGAATACTGTTGGAAAGCTGGTTGAAGAGTTCGTAATCTCTGACAAGAACATACTGTAAAGCAAGTAGCGATTTGATCTCCAGCTGGGCGTAAGGATATTTTTTCAAGCTAACTTCGTTCAGCAAATTGTTAATGAGCTTTGCCGCCTCGTCAAATTTGTCGGCATAGTAGCAGGCAATTGCACGATACACCGTGTACACAATATGCTTTGGCACATCCATCGCGTCAACCTCGTAATCTTCAAATACCGTTTCATTCTCCTGATAGAGTTCAGCTTCGGTGCCATTGCGCAGGTGCCGCTCGATCTTTGAAATCAGAAATTGCGCGGGGAAGGTAAACGTTGAGTAGTTGACCATCAAGTTGGCGCACGCATCGTTCACTTCTTCAAAATACTTCTCCGCTTGACGGTACACCTTATAATGATTGTAGTACTCAAGTTTCAGAAATTCGAATACGAGGTTGAGGTGGTAGTAGATGGCATCCAGGTGATAGCTCTCGAAGATCTTTTGCACTTTATCAAAAATGTCTTCAATGGACTCACCATCCTGCTGCATGTTGTCGTCTACTTCAACGAACAAACGGTGAAATACATACATACAACTTTGGTAGACATACAGGCGATGTGACTCATACAACTTCGCCACATTTTGCATTTCTTTCATCACCAGATTCAACCCCAGCTTTTCAATCTCCCCACCATTGAGCAGAAAGTCTCCGAACTTTTTAAAATAATCTGCGAGGAGGTCTTCAGCTTTATCTACGGCAAGCATGTAAGCGACATGCCGGTTGTAAAGCTGTGAATATTGAAAGTAATCAGGCGAGTTGATATTTAAGCGCTTCAGCGACTTATAGATGATCGTCAGCTCGTTGGCGAGGTCGTAATCGAGAAGTTCCTTTTCAAGTTTTTTGAGTGTTGCAACGGAGATTGCCCTCTTCTTGGTAAAAATTACTTCATTAATATTGGCCACTTTTCGGAGAACGTCTGTGCGAGGGCTTTCTAGCTGCTCCATCAGGTATTCTTCGATTTTCAAATTCAGGCGTGAGCGGAGTGTGTAGTAAGCGTTTGCGTTTACATCCAGCTCTGTCATTATCTTATTATCAGAAAGCGATCGCTCGCGAAGTGCTTTCAGCAGGTACGCGGACTTTTCTGCATTGCTTTCAATCAGCGAATTATAAATAGCAGTAAAATCTTTTTCAGAAAGCTGTTTTATGATATTCTTTAGTTTGGCCATGAAAGCGGTTTTATCACCGTGAAAATTTACAAAATTTATCATTGTGCGCAACATTTGATTGACCTCGCGAGACCGGAAAGAGTGTTTTTGGCCTTGTTGGGCAACAAAATTTAACATGAGTTCATCCACATGCTATAAACCGCGATGTCAGGTGATAGATTTGAGAACATTTCACACGTTAATTGAACGTATCCAGCCATGTCGCTTCGCTCGCTGCTTTAGCTTTATGAGATTCGGTTAATTATGTTTGTGTTTAGTAACATTGCTCGGGACTAGTGAACCACCTTGCCACCTTATGCTGCTGCGTATTGATCAGTACTGTGTCGTATGCCCAGTCCTTGGAGAAGCGTGCGCTTAAAAATATCGAAAAACAAAAGTGGGATAAGGCCGCTTCCCTTCTGCGCAAGTCGAAGGCAAAGGACTCTATGAATGTCATCGCTGACTTCGTGTGGAGTCGCTTTTATTTTGCTGGGGAAAATCCTCTCTACGATATTGATCTTGCCTATTCCGCAGCGCAGCGGTCCCTTGAGAATTTCCGATATCTTACAGCACGGCAACGCGATAAGATTTCGCGCTTTCCATTGGATAGCCTAAGCGTTGTGGCGCTTCGTGAACAAATTGACAGCGTAGCGTTTACTATCGCGCGGAAGCAAAACACGGAAGAGGCATACATTCGATTTATTGCCAACCATCCGTTCTCCTCTGATCGCCAAACTGCCGAGCAACTGCGTAATGCAGTAGCATTCCTGGATGCGGTTAATCGCAATACATTTAAAGCGTTCAAGGACTTTCTTGACAAATACCCAAATGCAGATCAGCGAGTGGATGCAAAAGCGCGCTATGAACGTCTCTTGTTTGAAGAAAAAACACGCGATCGGAGGCTCGCAAGTTTCGAGGCCTTTCTGAAGGAATATCCGGAGACGCCCTTCCGTAAGGAGATTGAGAGAGATATTTTTGAATTGTTTACGTTGTCTGGTGAGGTTGAAAGATTTTTATCGTACGTAAAGCTTTATCCGGGATCACCGTTCCAGAACCGGGCCACCAACATTTTGTTTCATATTCTCTATGATAGTGAGGAGGACCCGCCCTCTGGAATCGCATTGACTGACTCCCTTCAGCGAGTTCTGGCGCTGAACGAAGGCTATCTCACCCCATTCCTCAAACACGGGAAATTTGGGTTCATGAATAACAAAGGTTTTGAAGTGATTGCTGCAAGGTTCGATGAATTGCCTGATGATTATCGGTGCGGAAATATTACTGATGACCTACTTGTCTTTCCCAATCGCATTGTAAATCGCCTGGGAGTGGAAGTTTTTGCGGGACCGGTTGATGATTTTCAAGACTTAGGTGTTGGATTTATCACCGTTAAATCGGGAGACTGTGTACAATTAATACATAAATCCGGTCGAAAGATCGACTCGTGTGTGCTTGATGCGAAAATGATCGATAAACGATTCGTGGCCATCCAATCTGAAAAAGGATGGTCAATTCGCTCGCTCGCAGGCCGCCCCATACTTTCAGGATATTGGGATGAAATCGGTCTCTATGGAAAAGTGATCGGTCTTAAAAAGGAGAAAAATATTATTCTCTTCAACTTTAAACAACTGGCAGACCAGGCGCATGAGCAGGAGTTTAGTGCGAGCCATGTGGTAAACGAAATTAAGCTGTTGAGTAATGGAATGCTGTGGGTGTCGGTTGACGGCCAGGAGGGCGTTTACGATCAGAACCTTAAAGAAGTTGTGACGGTAAACGATCATAAAATCGAGCCCTACTTTGGTGGATTCATTATCAGAACTCCTGAAGGATTTTCTGTATCGGATTTTTCTGGAAATCAGTCTTCCTTTTTTGAGCGCGTGAAAGTGAAAGATCCGATGGTTATTGTGAGAAAGGATGGACGCGAGTATTTGTTCAACGTGGCCGAACGCAAATTTAGGACTAACGGCTATGATAGCATCGCCTTCGATGGGACATTTTTAAAAGGGTGGATGTCAGATTCGGTGTCGATACAGTTTGAACATCTGGCACGGCAGTTTCCTGCAGATATAAAGACTTCCTTTGTGAGCGGCAAAGATTCCGTTTCCTATTTGCTAATAGAGACTGATGGCAAAAAAGTGCTGTTCAATGACGAAGGAACAATGCTTTGCACACTTCCGTCAAACGCGTTTGAAACAATTCAACATGCGGGGCGCGATCTGTTCATCGTTTCACGCAAGGACAAGAAAGGAGTTATAGATGCTGGCGGCAAGGTTGTCCTACCCATCGAGTACGATGCTATTGGTTCAATCGCCAATCAAACCATCTCGGTGTTAAAAGGATCACGGTTCGGATTATTCAACATTACTAGTCGAAAACTTGTAAAACCACAATACGATAAAAATATATCGCCCTATAGAGATAATCTGCTGATTGCGTTCAAAGATGGACGTCAGGGATTTGTTGACTGGGACAACAAAACGTTAGGGAGGTTTGACCTTGAAGAGATAAGATACTGGAATGACAGTGTTGCGCTGGTGAAGAGGCGTAACACATGGGAACTACTGGACCTTGGTACGTTCAATAGTGTCATCGGAGACATTCGGGAAATTACTCCGATAAAAGAGAATGCAGACGAGAAGCTTTACATCATGAATCAGAATAATCTCGTGGGAGTGGTGAGCAGTGTGCGGGGTAAAGTGATTCCGTTTTCTTTTTCGGATGTAATCAATGTCGGTTCAAAGGAAGAGCCTTTGTATTTTACCGAAAAACACGTTTCTGAGGCTTCCGTTTTTGTAGTTATCTATTATGATAAGAATGGAAAAATGCTGCGCAGAGAGGTTTATGAAGAACCCGATGACTACGAACGAATCTACTGCAAGCAAAATTAATTTGCCGTTCACATCAATTTAATCGCCATCGCGCAGGATTCAGTATATTGCTTCTTTTCAATCATTATGAGAAACATCCTGATCCTTCTACTATGTCTCGGTGCTGTGAGTCAGCTCAGCGCGCAATCGAATAGCACAAAAAGTGAATCTCCGAAACTGGTAGTCGGCATTATTGTTGACCAGATGCGGCAGGAATATTTGTATCGTTTTGGTTCGAACTTTTCGAGAGGTGGTTTTAACCGACTCGTCAATGACGGCTTCATGTTGAGAAATGCGCACTATAACTACGCGCCAACCGTAACCGGACCTGGTCACGCGTCTGTCTATACAGGTACTACACCCGCGATGCACGGGATTATCAACAATGACTGGTACGATAAAGAGCTGAGGAAGGGAGTAAATTGCGTGAACGACCCATCGCAGAAAGTCGTTGGTAGTCCGCAGGGAAAAGGAACGGTTTCGCCCTGGAGGTTGCTGACATCTACGGTTACGGACGAGCTCAAGCTGTTTACACAAGGAAAGTCAAAAGTTATTGGTATCTCCATCAAGGATCGCGGGGCAGTTTTGCCCGCAGGACATCGCGGAGATGCTGCTTATTGGTATGATGGTAAGTCAGGGACATTTGTGACGAGCACTTACTATATGAATGCACTTCCACAGTGGGTGGTGAACTTCAACAATCGCAAGCTTCCGGATCAATACCTTTCCAAAGTATGGGATACATTTCTTCCGATTGAAAAGTATACGGCAAGCGGCCCCGATGACAGTCCGTATGAGGTCAAGCTCAATGGAAAAGATAAATCGACTTTTCCGTATGACCTGAAGACGCTGCGGAAAAGCAATGACGATTATGATCTGCTGACCAGTGTGCCGTTTGCGAATGATTTCATTACGGAGATGGCCAAGGCGGCACTTGATGGTGAAAAACTTGGACAAAATACCGTTCCTGATTTCCTGGCGGTGTCGTATTCTACGACCGATGCGATTGGTCACTCAGTCGGGCCGAACGCAGTCGAAATTCAGGATACCTATATTCGCCTCGATCGCAATATTGAAGACCTTCTTAAAACGCTTGATGCGAAAGTTGGAGCTGGCAACTACACCGTATTCCTGTCTGCTGACCATGCCGTTGCCGATGTCGCGCAATATCTCAAGGATAATAAAATTCCGGCAGGCTATTTTAATTACTCCAACGTACAGGCTACACTCAATGACCATTTGAAGAAATACTTTCCGGGCAAAGATCTCGTGGAAGAAATTGACGGAGGGCAGGTTTACCTGAACCACGCAGCATTTGAAAGTGAGCCGGCTTCCGCGGGTGTTCAGATGATTATTGCCACCGAACTCGCCATGAAATTTTTGATGGCTCAGGAAGGTGTTGCTGATGTGTATTCGGAAAGCATTATCCGCCAGGGGAACTTTAGCGAAGGCGGTGTAAAAGGGGCAGTCATTCGTGGCCACCATGCCAAACGATCCGGTGATATTGTATTCGTCCTTGAGTCAGGCTGGTATGGCGCGGGGCGTCCTCAAGGCACGACCCATGGATCTCCTTATACCTATGATACTCATGTGCCAATTATTTTTTACGGTGCTAAGATTCCAAAAGGTTCATCGGTTCGGTATCACACCATCACAGACATCGCTCCAACAATTTCTGCGTTGCTGAACATCAAGTTCCCAAGCGCAAGCACGGGACAACCGGTAGAAGAAATTTTCGAAAAATAGCAATGGGATGGTGCTCGAGGTAAAGGTGGTCACCTTTTGCACTCTTTCCTGAATTGCATATCTTACCAGCTATTTAAATTCCAATGAGCGAAAATAAGTTCAAGCCTGTCCTCGGCCTGTGGGATGCTACCATGGTTGTAGCTGGATCAATGATCGGTTCCGGTATTTTTATCGTTAGTGCAGACATCGTACGCAATGTCGGTAGTGCAGGATGGCTTGTTGGCGTGTGGCTTATCACCGGCTTTATGACCATCACCGCAGCCGTGAGCTATGGTGAGCTGAGCGGGATGTTCCCAAAGGCTGGCGGGCAGTACGTCTATCTTAAAGAGGCCTACAATTCGCTAATCGCATTTTTGTTCGGGTGGAGCTTTTTCGCGGTGATTCAGACGGCAACGATCGCTGCTGTAGGTGTTGCGTTTGCGCGATTCTCTGCCTATATCTTCCCGTGGATGAGCGAATCCAATCATCTTTTCTCATTGGGGATTGTAAATGTCTCAGCGGCCCAGCTCACGGCCATCATCATGATTGTTTTACTGACGTATGTAAACACGCGCGGTGTTAAGGAAGGCAAGATCATTCAAAGTGTCTTCACGCTTTCGAAATTGATTGCGCTTTTTGGATTGATCGTATTCGGTTTTCTCCTGGTGGATCAAAGTTACTGGGCACAAAACTGGACTACGGGCTTCAACGCTATGCAGGATTTAGGCGTAGATGGAGGAGGAAAAGTCCCAACAGGCTGGACGGAGATTGGAGGCGTTGCACTGCTTGGCGCGATTGCAGCCGCAATGACTGGCTCACTATTTAGCAGTGATGCGTGGAACAATGTGACCTTCATTGCAGGTGAGATCAAGAATCCCAAACGCAACATTGGATTAAGCCTGTTCCTCGGCACGTTGATCGTAACGTTACTGTATGTAACGACAAATCTCATGTATTTGTATGTTCTTCCGCTTGATGGCATCGCGTATCCGCAGGCAGATCGCCTGGCCATTTCAGCCGCGAACAATATTTTCGGTGACGGAGGGAAGTTGATTATTGCCATTCTCATTATGGTTTCAACGTTCGGATGCAATAACGGATTGATTCTGGCGGGTGCCCGTGTTTACTACACCATGGCTAAGGATGGATTGTTTTTCAGGAGAGCAGGCGAATTAAACAATAACGCTGTTCCGGAGTGGGCATTGTGGGCACAATGTGTCGTGGCATCGCTGCTGTGTCTCAGTGGAGAATATGGTAATCTTCTTGATATGATATCGTTCGTGGTTGTCTTGTTCTACGCGCTCACGATCGGTGGAATTTTTATTCTTCGGGTTAAGCGTCCGGATGCCGAGCGTCCATACAAAGCATTTCTCTATCCGTTCTTGCCAGGGTTGTACATCGTGATGGGCATCATATTCTGCGTGGCGCTAATCATTATGAAGCCAGCCTTTGCCGGTGCAGGACTTGTGATCGTCTTGATTGGAATTCCCCTGTATTACCTGGCGGTGAACCGAAATAAATCGCAAGCCTAAGCGACCGGTGCTGCAATTTGTTGTGCGAGAATAGCAAGCCCTTCTTTAAAGGAATGGGGTTGATAGCCTAATTCCTTTTGAGCTTTTTCGATTATGAAGCCAGTCTTCGCGGGGCGTTTTGCAGTTTGTGTAAACGTGCTGGAGTCCGCTGGAATAATTAGCGATTTATCAAGGTTAAAAAAATCTGCAGTAGCGATTGCAATATCGTAAGGGGTCATAAAATCCTTGCCTGAAATATGGTAGATTCCCTTTGCATGTTTTTTTGCAGCGAGGTAGCATCCCATCGCAAGGTCCTCAGCAAGGGTTGGTGTTCGCCATTGATCGTTCACCACCTTGATTGACTTGCCTTTTTCAAGATTTTCTTTTACCCACAATACGATATTTGAACGACTCAGGTCATGCGTGATGCCATAGACTAAAACAGTGCGTAGAATTGCCCATGGTATGTCGCTGTCGATCAGAAGTTTTTCGGCTGCAGCCTTGCTCTTGCCATAAAAATTTACCGGATTCGGAACAGCGCTTTCATCAAGGGGCCCATGTGAGCCATCAAAGATAAAATCAGTCGAGACATGTATAAGGTGCGTCTGCGTGGGAGCACATGCGTCAATCAGATTCTCCACGGCATTCACATTGTTTTTCCAGCATTGGTCTTGCTGAGTTTCGCATTGATCTACGAGGGTCATCGCAGCAGTGTTAATGACCACATCCGGCCTCATCGATTGGATCACACGATGTACTGCTTTTGAATCGGTGATATCCATGGGTTGAAATTCTGCACGATGCGCAGGAAATGTAAGCCGCTCTCTGGCCGTGAGAATGGGGATTACGCCCATATCATTTAACAGTACGCTCGAGAGTTTTTGACCTAGAAGTCCGTTAGCACCAGTGACAAGAATTTTCATTACTTTTTTGTTTCCTCCGGGTATTTATACCCATACATTTTTTCAATTTTCGATTTTGACAGTTCTTCCACTGTCACCATCATGCGAACATCCTCTATAGGTCGATCAGCAGGGTCTTTAGGCTGTGCGGCAATTTTATCGATCACCTCCAACCCTTTTATCACTTTGCCGAACACCGTATACTGCCCATCGAGGTTGGGAGTGCCTCCCACCGTGGTATATGCTTTCAGCATTTCAGGCATTACCTCCTTCTCAACTTTTGTGCCCAGCTGCTTCTCCACAATTGGTTTCAGGCGTGAGATGTATGCCTCGTAAGCCTTTGCGTCACGAGCCTGGTACAATTGAGCAATGGTATCGTAATAGACTTTGTTCTCGGGTTTCTGGAAAAACTGCTGCAACGCCATATTGAACTTCTGAGGATCGATTTTTATTTCGTTTTCGGAGAATTTTTTGCCTTGCACAATGTAAAACTGGCTTCCGCTACTGGCCTTAGTAGGATTTACCTGATCACTTAAACGTGCTGCAGAAAGCGCGCCTTTCTCATGGTAATACTTGGGGATGATCTCGGCATCCACGTTATAACCGGGGCCTCCGTTCCCCAAACGTTGGCCAGGTTGTGCCTTTTTCGACTCCGGGTCACCGCCCTGAATCATAAAGCCTTCAATGATGCGGTGAAAAATTAAGCTGTCGTAAAAATGCTCCTGAGCAAGCTTAATAAAGTTGGCTTTGTGTTTGGGCGTCTCGTCATAAAGAATCGCTACCATATCACCGAACTTTGTTTTTATCGTAACAACGTAGTCTTTCTTTTGTGTGCAACCCGTCAGGCTATAAATAAGGAATAGCCCCACAATCAGAATCTGCCTGGTCATAGTTTTTCAAAAATGCGTTAGCTACAAAGGTAAGATTTGCAAGGCTTTTCTTCTAATGCCTTGTGCCGGCTTTAAGGGAGGTCGTCCGCTATGCTTTTACGGCTTTGCGGATGTCATGAAGGATTTCAGCTCCTCCATTGGCCAGAACTTCGTTGGCAATGCTCTTGCCCAGATCTTTTCCGTCTTCCGCAGGAGCGGATCGCTTTACCTTAACAATATTTTTTCCGTCCAGCGAGATGATGCCGGCTTTGAGTGTCACGTTGGTGCCTTCGAGCCATGCATAACCGAACGATGGAATGCTGCATCCTCCTTCGAGTGTTTTTAAAAAGGCACGTTCAGCGCGAATACATAATTCTGTTGGCGCGTGATTCACCCAGCGTTCCAGTATTTCTTTTTTATCAAACGATAGTTTTTTGTGGCATTCAATGGCGATGCTTCCCTGGCCCACCGGTGGCACAAAATAACTTGTTTCAATTTTATCGGCCACGAGGTCATCATAGCCCATCCGATGCATTCCAGCGTAGGCAAGAATTAAGGCATCGCATGCCCCTCCGCGCAGTTTTTCAATACGCGTTTGTAAGTTTCCACGAATCGAAACAACCTCGGCCTGCGGGTAAAAATGTTTGAGGAAAGCAACGCGTCTGGTTGACGATGTGCCAATGACAATTCCTTCATTCTTCAGACTAAAATTTTTCTTAAGCGTAACGACTACATCGTTTGCTACTTCTCTTTCCGTGAACGCAATGATTTCAAGTTCATCATGTATCGATGAAGAAAGGTCTTTCGCGCTATGCACTGCAATATCGATAGACCCGTCAAGAAGTTTTTCTTCGATCTCTTCCGTGAACACGCCTTTGCTTCCAATCTTGGCGATGGAAACATCGAGAATTTTGTCCCCACGGGTTTCAATCGGAATAATTTCCGTCCGGCATCCTGAAGCTTTGATAAGATCAGCAACGTGATTAGCCTGCCATAGTGCAAGCTTACTTCCCCGGGTTCCGATGCGGATAACTGTATTCATGCGTTGTTGTTTAACCGTGTGATGAACAATTTAAGGATTAGGGATAACCCGACCTAATCACGGGTTAATTGTCTTTGCAATTTTTAGCGACAGATCCAGGAAGATCATCTTGGCGCTGCCGTTACGTTCGAGATGATAAGCTGCATCGTTGAGTAACTTGAACGATTTTTCTACTTTTTCAACATCCATTACTTTGCTGAAGTCCTGGACGAACTTCAATTCATCACCACGCGCCCGATTAATGGTGCGGGCGCCTTCAGCGTGCAGCAGCGTTTCGCGCATCATGTTCATGCTGTAATGCATCATATTGCGCTGGCTGAGTTTGTCCAGGCCATGATAGTCATCCGACATTGCAACGAGCGCGCCATAATTTTTCTTAAAGCACGCGCGCATCCATTCAGTAAACCGTTGGGTGTTGTCGTCCTGCTCGTTTTCAATAAGCTTTAGGGCGAGATTGAGATTCCCGTCAGCGAGTTGTGTGATCTTCGCGGCTCTTTCTTCCGGTATGCCGGTTTTGGTTTGAAGATATGCTTGTACCGCATCATCGTCAAGAAGCGGGATGGTGACAATTTGGGTCCGCGAGATGATGGTCGGGAGAAGTCTGTCAGCAGCGTTCGTCACAAGGATGAAATAGGTATGAGGTGCAGGCTCTTCGAGTATTTTCAAAATACCATTGGCTGCAGAGGGGTGCATCAACTCCGGCTGCCAGATGATCATCACTTTATACTTACTTTCAAACGGTTTTAGCGAAAGCGTTTTAATGATCTCGCGGCTTTCTTCTCTGGAAATGGCGGCAAGCTTGTCTTCGCCTCCGTAAAAATTGGTCCAGTCGTCAAGAATTCCGAAAGGTTGTTCGAGCAGAAATTGTCTCCATGACTTGAGTATCTCCGCTTTAAACCGTTCTTCGTCTTTATCCCCTTTGACATTGCTTAACGGGAAAACGAAATGGGTATCGGGATGGATGAACTTCAGATTCTTTGAGCAGGCTGCACACGTTCCGCACGCATCATCGCCTTTATTTTCGCAATGAAGATACGTTGCATACGCCAGCGCCATCGGAAGATTCAATGCCCCTGATGCACCAACAAAAAGTTGAGCGTGAGCAATGTGATTGCTCTTTACTGCTTCGGTGAGAAGTTTTTTCTGTTCGTCTAACCCGGGTATTTCTGCAAACTTCATGAGCCCCAATCTATAACCTCCAATTCAGAATCTCAAACTATTTTTCCCACGTTCTTGTAGCGTGCGTGAGTTCATACACCGACTTGAGCAACAACAACTCCGTCTGATCCAGTTCAACGTTTCTTCGTGCCATCGCGCGGCTCGCAGTTTCGATTGCCTTTTCGAAACGATAGGTTGTCATTCCGGCACTACCGCCACCCCAGGAGAATGATGGAACGTAGTTCCGCGGAAAGCCTTCACCAAATACATTAGCACTCACGTCTACAACCGTTCCTGTATTGAACATGGTATTAATGCTGCACTTGCTATGATCACCCATCATTAGGCCGCAGAACTGAAGGCCGGTGCTTTCGAATTCCCGACTGACGTGATTCCAGAGCTTTACCGGTTCATAATTGTTTTTGAGATTGGAAGTATTGGTGTCAGCTCCAAGGTTGCACCATTCGCCCAGCACAGAACATCCCAAAAAGCCATCATGTGCCTTGTTGCTGTAAGCAAATAAAACGGAAGTGCTGACTTCACCGCCCACCTTTGAAAACGGACCGATCGTTGTGTCACCGCGCATCTTGGCGCCCATATTCAGGTGCGCGCCCTCGCACAATGCAAATGTTCCGCGAATGATTGCACCTTCCTGCACGATGCTATTCTTGCCCAGGTAAACTGGACCATTCTCAGCGTTGATTATAGCCGCGTGAATCGTGAGGCCTTCTTCTACAAACACATTTTCTTCACCGTACACGATGGTGTGTTTGTCGTGAATGCCGGCACTTTTTCTGCCGTTCGTAATCAGCTTGAAGTCAGCCCGGATTTGATTTCCATTCTCGCGGAAAATCTTCCAGGTTTTGTCAATGATCACGACTTCCCCCGTGTATTCAATTGTATTCTGACTGTTCATTTCTTTCTCCGGCATATTCGCAGCGAGTAAGCGGGAGCCGCTCACCAGGTAATATCCGGCAGGAAGACTTCGCACCTGCGAGATCAAGTCATCGTCCGGGCAAACCGCACCATTGACGAGCAAATTATCATGAGCTGATTTTACTGGAAACTTTTGCTGGAGGTATGCTTCCGTTTTGTAGGATGCGGAAACATTCAGCCGCTTCTCCCACTTTTCCGCGATGGTCAGAATCCCGCAACGGATTTTTGCAACGGGTCGGGTGAAGGTGAACGGCAGGAGGTTCAGACGAATAAGGGGGTCGTCAAATAAAATCAGATTCATCTGCAAATATAAAAATGCATTAGCCACTAAGACACTAGGACACGTAGGAACACCAGGAATTTTTACAAGCATTTCTTGGTGTACCTTGGAGTCTTCCCCTTGGTGGCTAGGGGTCTTTAGCAATAAAAAAAGGCCTTCAGAACGAAGGCCTTTCACAGTGCTTATTTGAAGAAGTAAATTAAGCTTTCTTTTGGTACTTGTTTTTGAATTTCTCAACGCGTCCGGCAGTATCCACAAAAAGTTTCTTGCCAGTAAAGAACGGATGAGAAGCAGAGCTAACCTCGACCTTAATCACAGGGTACTCTTTTCCGTCTTCCCACTTAATCGTCTCTTTGGGAGCCTGGGTAGAACGGGTAATAAATTTATGGTCGCTGGATGTATCCCAGAAAACCACGTCTTTGTATTCAGGATGAATGCCTTTTTTCATAGCAAATTTCTCGTTTTTCCTCAAAAGGGACTGCAAAGATACGCCACGAGGGGCAAAAAACAAGGTCATGATAAAGATTTTCCTGGGAATTGTAATCTTTGATAACTTGCGTTCTCTAATTCTCTAAACGGAGCTTCAACCTTGAAAAAACTCCTATTTTTTGGCGCTTTCGCGATTTTTGCGCTTTTAGCAAACGAAAAAACACAAGCACAGAGTACCAACGTTCCTCTCAATGAGGATTATTACCACTGGGTTGACCGGTACGAGGTCAAATCGGGAAAGGTCTTTCCCCAAATATTTAGCTCCGTCAAAGGTTATAGGCGGTCTGATTTAGTCGACTTTGTTGACTCTGCAGCCAGTGAGCAGCTATTCCAGTCGAGGTCTGATAAGTTTAACCTCACCTACCTTCGAAACGACAGTTGGGAATGGGCTGACTCCAGCCAAAACATTAGCAAAAAGCCGGTTCTAAAGCATTTCTATCGGGCAAAATCAGATTTTTTTCACGTTAACACGAAAGATTTCGATTTACATGTCAATCCAGTCATCTATTTCGGTGCCGGAAGCGACTCCAGAGTCGAGGACATGCTATTCATAAATACCAGAGGAGTTGAAGTGCGTGGGATGGTGGATCGCAAGGTAGGATTTTACACCTACTTGGCGGATAACCAAGCTATGTTGCCTAGGCATGTTTCGGACTTTCGTTCGATCTTCAATGTACTGCCTCACGAGGGCTTTGTGAAAGCCTATAAAGAAGGGCCCGGAGTTGATTTTCTGCAGGCGCGAGGTTATTTGTCATTCCAGGCAACCCGCCACATCAATATGCAATTCGGGCATGATCGGTTTTTCATTGGAAATGGCGTGCGGTCACTTATCTATTCGGATTTTGCACCACCCGCATTATTTCTGAAAACGAACGTCAACGTGTGGAAGATCAACTATATGTTCCTGGTTAACCAGATGACGGCCAATCCGAGTGGTGCCAGTGGCTATCCAATGAAGTACACAGCAGTTCATCATTTGAGCATCAACATTGGAAAAAAAATCAATTTTGGGATTTTCGAATCGGTTGTATTCAATGCCAACGATTCGGCTAAGGTGAATCAATTCAGAATCGACTACTTAAATCCCATCATCTTCTATCGCGGTATCGAGCAACAAAACGGAAGCACGGACAATGCGTTGTTGGGCTTTGACTTCAAATTAAACGCAGTGAAAAAACTTTCATTCTACGGACAATTTGTTTTGGATGAAATGGTGATCTCGCACTTACGCGCACGCGATGGTTGGTGGGCCAATAAATACGCTGTTCAATTTGGAGGGAAATATGTGGATGCTTTCGGTTTGAACAATCTCGACTTACAGGGAGAGATCAATGTGGTGAGACCGTTCACGTACTCCCATTTTACTGCGTATGGAAGTTATTCTCATTACAGGCAGCCGATTGCCCATCCGTTAGGAGCAAATTTTACTGAGTTGATTGGTGTCCTTCGTTATCAACCTGTTCCGCGTCTGCATTTAACGGGAAAATTGTTTTTGGTTGATATTGGTCGTGACACCGTTGGTACTTACACTAACTATGGCAGTGACATCACAAAGCTCAATTCTAATCGCGTTCCTTCAAAAGAACTAGGGAATACGCAAGGGCAGGGTTTCATGAACACAATTATGTATGGAAACCTCACCGCATCATTTCAGATCAAGCACAACCTGTTTATCGATGCTTCGTTGATCATCCGAAACAGCGAAAGTGAAATCCCTTTCTACAACAACAAATCAAACATTAGCTTTCTAGCGTTGCGTTGGAATATCCCGCAGCGTCACTATGAGTTTTAAATTCTGCAATGAAGATCTATTTTCGAATTTTACAATATGCGCCAAACCTGGTTCCGAGGTTAATCAAGTTTCTTGTTACTTCAGTACTCGGCATTATTTTCAGTGTGGCCAACATCGCACTTGTTATTCCGATGATGAACACGCTGTTTGGCTATCAGCAAAAACAGACAAGCGAAACTCCCGTGCTGCCTGAGTTCTCACTTTCCGTTGACTACATTGTCGATACCTTCGATTATTATTTCGTCAAGATCATTCGCGAGCACGGTCCCAATGATGCGATGCTTTTTATTTGTGTCGCCATTATTGGAAGCGTGTTGCTTACAAACTTGTTTCGCTATATGGAGCGTATGACGGCATCGCGTATCCGCGTAGATGTTGTTAAAAATATGCGGATGCATTTTTCCCGGAATGTGACGAAGTTGCACATCGGGTTTTTCAATTCGAACAGAAAAGGTGATCTTATTTCACGCTTTACAAATGACATCCTGGAAGTAGAGGCTGCTGTGGTCAACAGCTTGAAATTTGTGATGAAGGAGCCGATTACCATTATTGTTTACTTCGCAGTGCTGTTTTTTATCTCTGTCAAGCTCACACTTTTCACATTGATTCTCTTGCCCATCACGGGTGGAATTCTGGCCGAAATTATTAAGCGTCTGAAAAGGAAAGCAGTGCAAAGTCAGGAGTCGGTTGGCCGGATGGTCAATATCCTTGATGAAACGTTTGCGGGGATGCGGGTGGTGAAAGCATTCAACGCAAGAAATTTCATTCTCAATAAAATTGATGAAGAAACTTCCTATCACCGGAAGGTGAACATTTCCATTGCACGAAAGAATGAACTTGCCGGACCTGTTTCGGAGACGTTGGGAATATTTATAGTGGCTGGAATCATATTATATGGTAGCACCCTTGTGTTGGGAGACAATCCAAGTTTGACACCTGGCGAGTTTCTCGGTTTCCTGGGATTGTTTGCTCAAATTATTCAGCCGGCCAAGAATTTTTCGAACGGGGTAACATCAGTACAAAAAGGTACAGTGTCCGCAGAGCGCATCTTTGCAATCATAGACACGGCACCAGTGATCCAGTCGAAGCCAGGCGCACCGGAACTTAAAAGCTTTGATAGCAATATTGAATTCCGCAATGTGAGCTTCGCTTATGAAACGGATACGGTGCTCAGAAACATCAACCTCAAAATCGAAAAGGGCAAGACTATCGCGCTGGTTGGACCTTCCGGAGGTGGCAAGTCAACGTTGGCGGACCTGGTGCCGCGTTTTTACGATCCAACAGAAGGCCAGGTACTGATCGATGGCGTTTCACTAACAGACTTGGAGATTGAATCGCTTCGAAAGCAGATGGGGGTAGTGACGCAGGAGTCAATTTTATTTAATGACACAATCTTCAACAACATCGCGTTCGGTATGACAAATGTGCGTGAAGAAGATGTGATTCATGCTGCGAAGGTTGCCAATGCACATGAGTTCATCATGAATACACCGAATGGCTATCAGACAACGATTGGTGAACGCGGATCGAAATTATCAGGCGGGCAGCGGCAGCGGATTAGCATCGCGCGTGCCGTATTAAAGAATCCTCCGATCTTAATTTTGGATGAAGCTACCTCCGCACTCGATTCGGAATCGGAAAAACTTGTGCAGGATGCCTTGAACAACCTGATGAAAAGCAGAACATCGATCGTGATTGCACACCGTTTAAGTACGATTCAGCATGCAGACGAGATTATCGTGATTCAGAACGGACAGATCATCGAGCGTGGCCGACATGACGATCTGATTCGTCAAAGCGGTTTATACCGGAAATTGAGCGAGATACAGAAAGCTTAGTGCGTTTGGCGGCTTTTCAATTTTGATGTACCTTTGAGATTCCGGCAAACCCCCGGCTAACCATCAGCGCATGAAACGGAACAGGCTTATCTTCTATGCAGTTTTCGCTGTATTCCATCTTTTCCTCGTTTTTTTTACGATTTACGTAGAATCAAATAAGACTGATTTCAGATTTCTCACGCAAATGCTGGAGTGGATATCGATCACAAAGTATGGCGCCATTTTTGGGCTGATTCT
>DASWTM010000345.1:0-32748 GCA_036402115.1 Chryseosolibacter sp. | reverse complement strand
AGAAACATTCTCATCACGCTTTACGGGTGGTTCTCCTTTTACCAGCAAGAAGTCCAAATCATGGTATTCCCTGATTTTTTTGTATCCATCACCAATGTATTCGGTGTAAAATGGCACCTCACTCTCAGCGGCCACACGCCTGACGACCCCGAATCGATAATCAATAATTTTCGAAGCAGCTATTCCCTGGTTCCATACAATAAAATAGTTGGGGAAATGAATGTATACTTTCCTCCCTCTGTATTTATGATCGTAGATTAAACCAGCCATTCGGGAAGTTTTTTCCACCCCTTCAAATAGCGTTGCATTAAAAGGTGCGTTTATTCGGTTAAATGAATAGATGTACTCAAACCACAACGTTGTGTACAATACGATCGAGGTGATGACAAATACCTTCAGTGCTTTTGTTGTGACATGATTGAGCCACACACTTGTCACAATTATGAAAGACAGAATTACAATCGTGCAAAAGCGTTGGAATAGCGGTGATTGACCCGGAAGCTGATCGGGCAGTAACATGTAACACAAGAATCCGGTGAGGAAAAAAATGATTGGATATACGTACGATGGAAGCAACAACGACAAAGCAGACTTCTCCTTCCACGGCTTAAACCACACGATCGGGATTATTATCAGCGCAAAAATTATTGCAGCGATGACGAGTCCGGGAACACCTTCGCGCAGCTGAAAGTTATCAAACACAAGTATGCGGAATCGAATGAGGAAATTTTGGAAGTAGTGGTTCAGGTAGTACTCCAGCAGATAGCCCGAGGTACTTTCTTCTTTGTCTCCTCCACGGGTGAACCACCACGTGAAAATTAAAATAATGAGTGGAAGCGGGATGAAGATTCCACGAAGCACAATCTGCTTGATCGAATTCCTGAACTTGTACAACGTCATGAACGCGAATAAGACGAGTCCAAACAAGGCGTTCTGCGCATGCATCAGGAAAAGAAGAATCAGCAGCAGCGCTATAGAAATTTTTAGTCCGATCGTATCCTTTTCAAAGTCGCGAAGGATAAGATAAAAGAGAAGAATAAGGGTTGGGGTAGAAATTGCGAAGCCTACGAATCCATACGTGAAATTATAATTGTACGTAAACAGCGTCCCCAGCAAACCGTACCAGACATTTCCTTTCAATTGTCTGATCACGATGAACACCGACACCTGCATCAATGCGATGCACAAAATGTGGAAGATCTTATTCCCAAGCTCCACATCCGGGAATAAACTGCAAAACACAGTGTGGAAGGTGTTCGGAAAATACCAGGGTGTTGGTTTATAATAATTGGAAAGCACATTTCCCTCCTCGCCATAGAAGCGGTATATAGTCGCTTCCGCGAGATGGTTAGGAAGATCAATAAAGGGAAGTAACGGCATGCTGAACAGAAACACAGCATTGACCAATATGAAAAGAGCAATAATTATTTTAACATTCCGGTCATCGGAAAGTGATGGCTGAAGCATGGTAGAAGATTAAACCCAGGTACGGGTTTAAAAAGTTGTTCCCTGCCCAATATGGCAATATCGATCATCAAACATGCAATGTTGAATGTAGAAGTATCATGTAGGAAGGGTATCCTCAAACAAATCGGAACCCGAACTTCGACATTCGACATTGAGTGTTGAATGTTCGATATTATTTCCTACCCCAACACCTCCACAGACCCATACTTCTCCACTACTTCATCAAGAATAGTATTTACCTCCGCATAGGTATCTGCTTCCACAAGCCGTGTACGGAAGGGTTTGAAATCCGGGATACCTTTAAAGTAGTTGGTGTAGTGCCTGCGCATTTCGAAGATACCGAGGCGATCGCCTTTCCATTTGATGGAAAAATCAAGATGCTTTTTGGTGACACGAATCCGCTCAGCCATGTCAGGCGGAAGCGGCCGTTCTCCGTGTTTTATATAATGCTTGATCTCGTTGAAGATCCATGGATAGCCAATAGCAGCGCGACCAATCATGATTCCATCCACGCCATAACGATTTTTATATTCGAGCGCTTTTTGAGGTGAGTCGATGTCTCCGTTTCCGAAGATTGGAATTTTGATGCGCGGGTTTTCTTTAATCTTTCCGATCAGCGTCCAGTCTGCCGACCCTTTGTACATCTGAACGCGCGTCCTTCCGTGCACCGTCAGCGCTTTTATGCCGATATCCTGGAGGCGTTCGGCTACGTCAAGAATGTTTTTAGTACTGTCATCCCAGCCGAGGCGCGTTTTGACTGTCACGGGAAGATGGGTTGCCTTGACAATCTGCGCGGTCATGTCAACCATCTTCGGAATATCCTGTAGCAATGCTGCACCGGCACCGCGGCAAGCCACTGCCTTCACCGGGCAACCGTAGTTAATATCGATAAGGTCTGGATTAACTTGCGTGGCGATCTGAGCAGATTGGACCATGTGCTCAATGTCTCCGCCAAACAGCTGAATTCCGATTGGCCGTTCGTATTCAAAGATATCGAGCTTCTGGCGGCTCTTCGCTGCATCACGGATCAGACCCTCGGACGAGATAAACTCCGTATACATAAGGTCCGCGCCCCCTTCTTTGCACACGGCACGAAAAGGCGGATCACTCACATCTTCCATGGGTGCAAGAAGCAAGGGAAACTCTCCTAATTCTATATTGCCGATTTTCACCATATTTGCTCGCTGCCAAACCTGCAGCAAACTGCAAAGTTAAGGCATTTTAAGATGTTGGAAAACGAATTATATCAAAGACCGGAAAGGCATCCCGTAATCACCCTGTTGCTCATCCTGTCAATTGTGGGGATCGGATTCATCTTTGTCGGTCCATTTATTGGCTTCTTTGCCGCCCTTCCGTTCTATCCCGGAAGCATGCTTGAGATGACGGAGGCGATTCAGGACCCGGTCAACCATCCCGAACTGAAAATTCCGCTCTATATCATGCAGGGTTTCGCGACACTTATTGGGCTAATCGTGGGACCGGCTTTATTCCTTGCCCGCGATGGCAAACCCGTCTCTTTGTTTTTTAAGAACGGCAAAGCTGAGTTTTTACCGATCATCATAACGATCATTGTTGTGATCGTATTTATGGTCGTTAATTCGATTTTCATTGAGTGGAATTCAACAGTCAATTTTCCGTCTTTCCTTGACGATTTTGAGCGTTGGGCGCGCGAACTTGAAGACAACGCGGAACGCACCACGGAATATTTGACCCAGTTTGCTTCGTGGTGGGAGTTTATGATTGCCGTGCTAGTGATTGCCGTGCTGCCTGCGATTGGCGAAGAACTGGTGTTTCGCGGCCTGATTCAAAACGAGCTTTACAAGGCGACAAAAAACATTCACGTTTCAATCTGGTTCGCTGCCATTCTGTTCAGCACCATCCACTTCCAGTTTTTTGGCTTTGTGCCGAGAATGTTGCTCGGGGCGCTATTCGGATATTTATATTACTGGTCAGGAAGTTTGTCGCTGGCAATACTCGCACACTTTGTGAACAACGGAGCATCCCTCCTCGCGCTCTATCTTTATCAGAAAGGTACATTCGAGTTCGACCTGGAAACACCACAGTCAGCACCGGCTAACGTTGTGATGTTTGCTGCGTTGGTGACTGGCGGCCTTCTCTATTATTTTTATAAGTATTTTGAGCACCGTAAACCTTCGCTTCCTCCACTGTGACATCGTCTTTTAAAAAATACAATAACCTTACACAAAGAATCATCACAGGTTTATTGGGTTCGGCAGGAATTATAGCAGCCATTTGCTTTGGGCCCTGGACTTACTTTGCCGTATTTCTAATTATCACATTTTTCACCCTGTGGGAATTTTACAAACTCGCTGGCCTTGATGGGATGGTTCCGCAAAAAACATTCGGCACATTTCTGGGTGTGGTCATCTTCAGTCTCTCATTTTTTATTGAGATGGAAATGATTTCCTATCGCTATTACTTTCTGATCTTTCCGCTGATGGCCTTTGTGTATATGATCAAATTGTATAAACGATTTGAACGCAAGCCATTCACTAACATCGCATATACATTCCTTGGATTATTTTATGTAGCGGCTCCCTTCGCGTTGCTCAACATTGCTGCGTTCGAAAATGGTAACTACAACTACCAGATCATGTTTGGTTGCCTCTTCATCCTTTGGGCAAGCGACACAGGAGCTTACTTTGCCGGAACTTACCTGGGCAAGAGTAAATTGTTCGAGCGCATTTCACCTAAGAAATCATGGGAAGGTTTCTTCGGGGGAGCGCTTCTCGCGATGGCATTTGCGGTCGGCCTTCCATTCTTTTTTAAGTCGATTGATCAACCCTCCTATCTCTCGCTGACAAACTGGATCATCGTTGGACTGATCATCATCATTGGAGGTACATTCGGAGATCTTGTCGAATCACTATTAAAGCGAAGCATTGAGATTAAAGATTCCGGTGACGCACTGCCCGGGCATGGTGGGTTTCTGGACCGGTTCGATGGGTTGTTGATCTCAGCACCGTTTATAGTGGCGTATCTGGAAATCTTTTAGCTTATAGCCACGAAGGCTCTAAGAACACTAAGTTACACTAAGACGTTTTTGTTCGTTCGCAAAATGGTTTTCTTCGTGTTCCTTTGTGTTCCTCGTGTCTTGCCGAAGGTCCCGCGTTTTCGCGGGAGTGGCTACGAAAATACCCCAACCCACACTATTTCAAATCACAGTTAATCACGATCTTGGTCAGACCCCGTTCGTCAAAACCTAAATTGTTATTATGCTCTCAAGGCTCGACTCATTCTTCGATCAGTATAAAGGGTATGGCAACTTGTTTCTTCGCCTGGTCATTGGCTGGAGACTGATCGATGGAACACAAGACAATGTTTTGAGTTGGGAACGCATGCTCGAGTTCCGTGATTTTTTGGCAGTGCACGGAGTACCCTTCCCGTTGGTCGCTGCCAATGTTTCGGTTTATGCGCAATTCATTTGTGGCATTCTATATATGTTGGGTTGGTTCATCCGACCCGCTGCAATTGTCATGATCATTAACTTCATCGCAGCCCTTCTCATTGCGCATATCGGATTAACCTTCGAACAATCCTTCGATGCGTGGATGATGCTCCTGGGATCCCTCTTCTTTCTTTTTGCAGGAGCCGGGAAAATTTCTGTTGACGAACTGCGTAAAGACAGAAAATAATTCTTTTAATTGTGATAAACGCCAAAGTTTATATCACAAATTGTATCGAAAGCATATTCAACCTAATACTTAATCAGGCATTTTTATTTATCTATCTTTGCAACCGTTTTAGATTTTAAGAAACGGCATTTAGATACATTTGAATGCGTTAAACTTGCCTTAGAAAAAACGTAATTGTTGTATGGGATATATCGAACCAGCTCCAGGACTTAAAGACCGCGAAAACCCGTTTGAAGCGATGATGTCTCGCTTCCAGGTTGCTTCACAGATCCTGGGATTAGAAGATGAAATTTATAACGTATTAAAAAATCCTGCACGCCAGGTGATCGTGAGTCTTCCGGTAACGATGGATGACGGGACGATTCGCGTGTTCGAAGGGTATCGCGTGATCCACTCCACGATCCTCGGACCTTCCAAAGGAGGCATTCGCTTCGACACGCACGTAAACCTTGACGAAGTGAAAGCACTTGCTGCGTGGATGACGTGGAAGTGTGCTGTGGTTGATATTCCATATGGTGGTGCAAAGGGCGGTGTTGCCTGTAACCCACGCGAAATGTCATCGGGTGAAATCGAGCGCTTAATGCGGGCCTATACACAAGCCATGGCTGACGTGTTTGGTGCCGACAAAGATATTCCAGCGCCCGACATGGGAACCGGACCTCGCGAGATGGCCTGGTTGATGGACCAGTATTCAAGGATACAAGGCATGACATCACCGGCCGTTGTAACTGGAAAACCGATCGTGATGGGAGGTTCTCTTGGAAGAACGGAAGCAACTGGTCGTGGCGTAATGGTTTCAGCATTGGCAGCGATGGAGAAATTGAAGATCAATCCATACAAAGCGACATGTGCTGTTCAAGGTTTTGGAAACGTTGGTTCATGGGCAGCAAGACTCCTTCATGAGCGCGGTCTCATTGTTCAATCGGTGAGTGACATCTCTGGTGCATACTTCAACGAAAAAGGGATGGACATCGAAGCTGCCGTGAAATACCGCGAAGCCAACAAAGGTTCTCTTGAAGGATTTGCCGGTGCAGAAAAAATTTCAAACGAAGACCTTTTGACACTTCCTGTTGATCTGCTCGTACCCGCTGCAACGGAAGATGTGATCACCGGCTCCAATGCTCCAAACATCAAGGCGAAACTAATTGTTGAGGGAGCGAACGGGCCTACTTCATCAAAAGCAGATAACATCATCAACGAAAAAGGTATAATGGTTGTCCCTGACATTCTAGCGAATGCTGGTGGTGTAACTGTTTCATATTTCGAGTGGGTTCAGAACCGTCTTGGTTATAAATGGACCGCTGATCGCGTTAACCGTAGATCGGACCGGATCATGAAAGACGCTTTCGCGAACGTTTATAAGACTTCGAAAGAATATAATGTTCCGATGCGTATTGCTGCATACATGGTGGCGATCGATAAAGTGGCCAAGACGTATAAGTTTCGTGGCGGGTATTAATCGGACGAAAAAGCTTGTAGCAGAAAGAGAAAAGCAGAACAAAAAATTAACTTATTAGTCATAAATTTGCAGGGCAAGCCAAAAACGCTTGCTCTGTTTTTTTAATATCGAAGTAATCATGACAATACACCGCGAAGGCTGGACCGTTTTATTTGTTTTACTAGTTGTGCTTTTCGGATTGAATTGGGCGCTATTCTATTTCTATCCAACAAGTCCACTGATCCAAAATTCCGCAATCCTCATCAGTGTACTGTTTTACCTGATTATTCTACAATTTTTCCGGAATCCGATTTTCTCTATCACGAAGAACAACAAACATGTCCTGGCACCGGCTGATGGAAAAGTTGTTGTGATTGAGGAAACAATTGAAACGGAATATTTGAAAGAAAAGAGAAAACAGGTTTCAATCTTCATGTCCCCGGTGAACGTTCACGTGAACCGTATGCCAGTAGCGGGCTCGATTAGCTTCTTCAAATACCATCCTGGAAAATATTTGGTGGCGTGGCATCCGAAGTCCAGCACCGAGAATGAAAGAACAACCATTGCAGTTCGCATGAACAATGGTGTTGAGATTTTATTCAGACAAATTGCCGGTGCTCTTGCGCGAAGAATAAAATGGTATGTGAAAGAAGGCGCCACACTCGATCAAGGCCAGGAATTCGGCTTCATCAAATTCGGATCACGTGTAGATCTTTTTCTACCACTCGATGCAAAGATCACGGTGAAAATTGGTGACATCACGAAAGGTGGAAGGACCGTTATCGCAGAACTCGCTTAAACAATTCCGTAATTACACGTAATCTTACCCGTCCATTCCTGTAATTGCGATCCCTAACGCTCGTTTTCCTGTTGAAATATCATTAACTTTAGAGAATGTTTCCTGTAATGACCCGTTATAGGAAAGCAATTTTATTGTACTAGCTATGAAATCAACAATCAGATTCTCCTCAGCACGCGCTGACTTTTTCACGACTCTCAATCAGCGGGTGAATGAGTACTTCAAAACAAACAAAATCAGTCGCTACGCTAACCTCGAAATGAAGATCAAAACAGTGGCTATGTTTTCGATCTACACAATTCCCTATGTATTGATGATCACCGGTGTCGTTTCAAATATCTGGATGATGCTTGGACTTTGCGTTGTGATGGGACTCGGTCTGGCAGGAATCGGTTTGTCTGTTATGCATGATGCAAATCATGGCGGCTATTCAAACAAGGCGTGGGTTAACAACGCTCTTGGATTTTCATTGAACATTATCGGTGGAAACGCTTTCAACTGGAAAGTACAGCACAACGTTCTTCACCACACCTATACAAACATCCATGATGTGGATGAAGACATCAGCCCACGCGGCATTCTTCGCATGACACCACATGGGCCCTGGAAAAGATTTCACAAGTTTCAGCACATGTATGCATGGTTCTTCTACGGCCTTCTCACGTTGGTGTGGGTTGTTGTAAAAGATTTCGTTCGCATCGTTCGCTATCACAAAGACGGAATGGTGAAAAAACAAAAGGCTGATATCGTGACCGAGTGGGCAATCCTTATCGCCAGCAAGGTGGTTTACATTGGATATATTGCCGTTCTTCCTGCAATCATTCTTGATGTAACGTGGTGGCAGATTTTGATCGGCTTCTTAGTGATGCACTATGTTGGTGGATTTATCCTTGCGATCATCTTCCAGCCTGCACACGTGATCGATGGAACAGAATATCCAATGCCTGACGATGACGGCAAAATGGAAAACAGCTGGGCCATCCACCAGTTGCTTACTACTACGAACTTTGCCAATAATAACCGCATCCTTAACTGGTATGTGGGTGGATTGAACTTCCAGGTTGAGCACCACCTGTTCCCCAATATTTGCCATGTGCACTACCGCAAAATTTCGGCAATCGTGAAATACACGGCAGAAGAATTCGGATTGCCTTACAAGTCTGAGCCAACGTTTATTGGCGCACTGGTAAGTCACGCAAAACTCCTGAAGCAACTTGGTTCACGCCCTGATGTAGTGCTTGAGCCGCAGCGCGTACCTGTACATTCGTAAGGGATGAACGCAGTCCTGCTTCTTCATGGAGCATTGGGTTCCAAGACCCAGCTTGATCCGCTCAAATCAGAACTCGAAAAAAAAGGCAGACGCGTGTACTCGATGAATTTCTCGGGACACAGTGGCCAGCCTTTTTCTACAACCTTTGGAATTGAAACGTTTGTCGGGGATATCGCGCGATTCGTCACGGAAAATTCCATTTCAAAAATCGACATTTTCGGATACAGCATGGGCGGATATGTTGCGCTTTGGTTCGCACATCTTCATCCTGAAAAGGTCGGTAAAATTGTTACACTCGGAACAAAGTTCGACTGGAGTGTTGCCTCCGCGGAGAAGGAAGTGAAGAAACTTAATCCGGAAAAGATTGAAGAAAAGGTTCCGGCCTTTGCGCGGATTCTACAGAGTCGTCATCAGCCAAATGAGTGGAAGGAGCTACTCGCAAAAACTGCGAGTATGATGACAGGCCTTGGAGCCACACCATTGCTCAACGAAAAAATTCTCAGCTCTATCGAACACGATGTCCATGTTCTTCTTGGTGATCAAGATGACATGGCTGACAAAGATTTTTCGGTAGCGGTCTCAAAAATGCTACCCAATGGAAAGTTTGATTTGCTTCCGGACACCCCGCATCCTATCGAAAAAGTAAAGCTCGCGGTAATCGCTGACTTGTTCTAGAAAAATCTCAACCCGACTTTTCCGCCAATCCACATTTTCATGTTTGACGTGCTGCCGATGTCTTCGTCATAGAAGACATCCGGCTTATATTGTGAAAATAGATCCCAGTAGCCGTCTTTCGTGCGATCGGTCAGATGCGCATTCAGCGTTGCACCAAACGTCAGTGACATTTTGCGTGCGAACTGATAGTCGAAACCGACATACGCTTTGTTTAAGATATTCAGGTTTTCAAGATTACTTCCCTGAACAATTTGGTTGCTGGTGACATCGATGTTGAGGAAAAGCTTTTTAGATAACCGGGGTGCTGTTCCAATGCCGTATCCAAATGTCCAGTGCGTAGCGGTGTCACCATCGAGTGACTGCGTTTTAATGCCGGCAGTAAGAATGTTATAAAAATGTCTTACACCGGTTCTGAATGCGAGGTTCGTATAAAAAACTTCATCTGCTGAGATCTCCAGTTTGTGATAGCCCTTCGCGACAATACTAAGCAGTCCTATCGGTACTCCACCGACACTATCGGCAACGTTAATCAATCCCACTTGAACTCCACGAACTTTGGAAGCGAAGTTGATGATTCCTGCCACTTGCGCACCACGGACTTCCTTCCCTGCAAAGTTAAAGATACCCGCGGTCTGAACTCCTCTCACACCCTTCCCTGCCAGGTTGAAAATCCCAGCACCCTGCCAACCTCTAACGTTTTTTGCCGCCACATTGTAGGTTCCTGCGACTTGAGTCTTCGCATTACCAGCAGTGATATTGAACACTCCGGCCAGGTGAGGTTGCGACTGATCTTCAACTGTGAGATTTCCAACACCTGCAAGCTGCACAGCATTAGATCCACTTCGCGCGAAATTAAAAATGCCTGCGCCACGGAATTTATGAACCTCACCCCACGTGAAATTGAATATGCCAGCGAGTTGAGCGCCATTCACATCTCCACGGTTTGCATTAAAAATTCCAGCAAACTGTGCACCTTTGACTGATCCACCTACCGCATTAAAAACTCCAGCGAATTGCGCACCCCGTACATCCTCCGTGACGATGTTGAAAACGCCAGCAAGCTCCAGCTTGCGAACACCCATTGAGAAACCACCCAGCACGTTAAACGAGTAGTCGTTAATAACGTTTGCGCTAAGCTTGTGATTGGTTCCAATAAACGGCACGAATGAAACTTGTGTCTTGCGATACAGCGTATCCTGAACGTTCTGGAAAACCGTTTTCTGTTTGGTGAATAAGAATGCTTTTGTCCAGAACCGTTTCATTTTGCTTTGAACACTGTCCGCGAACGTGGCAAACTTCTCCTTGTCTACCTTCATCGGAATGTTCAAAAGCCTTCCGCTGCGGGAAGGCGCTATGAGTGTGTCTGTATAATTGTATTTGTTGATTGCGAGCCTGAGATTTTCAGGTGGCTTATCGATTTTAATCTGAAAGAATCCAAATTGGTCGGTCACTGCAGACGAGAGACTCACGGGATCGTAGACAGTAACATCGCGAAGACGCTGCCCTGTGGCCTCATCAATGATATAACCACTATATACTTCAGTGTCTTTCGATCGTGCCATTGCCTTTGTCAGGATGACGTATTTTCCGCGAACACGATAATCAACGGTACCACTGAAAAACTGATCGAGAATTTCCCGCACGGTTTTATTGACGAAGGAATAGGTTACAAGCCTGTCCGCTTCAAGGATCGATGGGCTGTAAGAAAACGTGAATCCTCCCTGCTGTGACACTTGCTTCAGTGCCGCATCGAGCCTTTCGTTGTTAAAGCTGATCGTCAGAACGCGCTCAAGAAAGGGTGTTGCTTGCTGCTGCGCAAATCCCCCCTGCAAAATGAACATGCAGAGAAAACCAACTGCAATTGCTTTAGTTTTCACAGGCTTTCCCCTCCAGGAGAAGATCTGATCCATTCGCTGTCACGCTCAAGCCAAGCGTTTCCGCAATTACATTTGCAATTTCTTCAGGCGATTCATCCAGGAACGTAACCGTGAGCCTGCAGCTCGATAAATGTGGAGCAATGGTAATCTTCCGATCGTAAACGTTGTTCAATGCAAGGACAATTGCGCCAAGTTCTGTATCAGCAAATACAAAATGCTTCGATTTGTACGCTGCAGCATTCGGTTCAGGCTGCTCGAGTGAAAACTTCTTGGTTGTCTTGTCATACACACCCTTGCCACCAGCACGAACAAAAATACCCTCGTTAAATTCTGTATATAGCTGAACTTCCCCTTCTTCGACAACAACCTCAATCGTATTTCTTTCAGGATACGCCTTCACGTTAAATGAAGTACCGATATCCTTAATCATCAGCTGATCGGCTTCAACGATGAAGGCTTTCTCGTCATTGTGCTTGATATCGAAGTAAGCCTCTCCTTTCAACTTGACGCGGTGTGTGTTTTTCCGCTTATCAAACGAGTAAGCAATTTGTGTTTGTTTGTTTAATGTCACCGCGCTGCCATCCGGCAACGTATCGGATTTTATCTTCACGTCTGCGATGACTTCCACAGCGTTTGTGACGGTATTCGTAGATGACTGATAAATAAAAAATCCAATTCCCAAGATGATGATAATCGATGCCGCAATTCTCAGGTAAGTGTTTTCCCAAAGTGGTTTCATCGCAACCACTTTCCCGGATGGCCGTGCATTCAATCGCGAGCGCATCTTATTCCAGGCTGCGTCCGTATTGAAATCCTGAAGTTCTTTCACCGTGGCAGCACGGTCGAAAATAAATTTGAACTGGTTAAAATACTTCCGGTTGCTCTCGCTTTCAGCGATCCACTGCTCGACAAGCGCAGACTCCTCCACGGAAGTTTCCCCCGACAAATATTTGCCTATCAATTCGTCAATATAGTCTAAGCTGTTTTCCAAATCAGTTCAAAAATCCGTTCATTAAAACTATTAACAGCGGCAGATAATCCCTGAGCTGCTCACGCATAATTTTCAGCGCTTTGCCCATGTGATTTTCCACCGTCTTTATTGAAATGTTGAGTTGTTCTGCGATCTCCGAGTACTTCAATTCTTCAAAGCGACTCAGTTTGAAAACAAGCCGGCATTGTTCCGGAAGTTTTTCCATCGCTTCCTGAATTTTCAATTCGAGTTCGGAACCGGCCACGGTATGGGACACAGAGTCATAGCTATGCACTCCAATGGCAAGTTCTTCTACCGCATGTTTTTGTTTGATCTTTTCATGCTTGATTACGTTCAGGCATGCATTGCGAACCATCGCATAGAGGTAGGGCTTCACACCTGTCCGGATTGACAAGGTGTCTTTCTTTTCCCACACGTTCAAAAACGTAGATTGTACAATTTCTTCGGCTCCTTCCTTATCCTGGAGAAACGTGTATGCGTAGTTGCAAAGAGGTTGATAGTAAGTCCTGAAAATCATTTCAAAAGCAGTTATGTCGCCCGCTACCAGCGCTTCAATTTGCTGTTGTTCAGGTAAATCCACCACTTTCGATTTTTTAAACTGGTGTAATTTACGGTTTTGAAGCTCTTGTGGTTATGACAATCTTCAAAACCCTTACCCCTAGCTGCGCCCCAAAATTCTTTTAGAGCATTTCTCCGATCCAGAACGGTTTCGGGTTTTGGATGATGATCCACTGGTCTTCAGGCACTTCAAAACCTTCGTTTAACGGTTGTAGACCCGGAATTCCGCCTGCGATCGTCTTGTCTGAGAAATAGATTAAAGACGAGGCCTGATACCATTTCTTAAAACTTCCCGAGGAGACAAGGATCCATTTCCTACCATCGGCTTTCACCGTTACCAGAAGCCTATGCCCAGTAGTTTCAATCTTATGTCGGATTGTGTCGCTGAAGTCGGAAGTCAGGATTGCAACCGCGCTCTCTCCCATCGAGCCAAGCAATTGAAGTCCTGTACTGACAACATCATCACCCGCGGAAAAGATTTTGATCGGAGCCTGATCGGCCAAGCGTTCGACCAGGATTCCGGTATGATCGTCTGCAGCTAACACTACATCGATCTTGATTCCCCAAAGTAAAACCTCCTCGAGTGCCGATTCGGCTACTATCACAAGCGGTGCCCATTCCAGAAGTCCTTCGGCCACGGAATAGTGGGTCGCCTCGAGGATAAATAATGCGGGTTCCTGACCTTCACGGACAAAATGATGGGATGACATGGGGTAAAAATCAAGGTCCAAAAGGCAAATTCCAAATATCAAAAGCCAAAAATCAAAATTCAGATTTTAGAGGGTTCGTATTTGTTTTTGGCTGATGTAGCGCTAACGGATAAGCGGGTCCGATATCAACGTAAGTGCACAAACGTTTTATATCAATCCGTTCGGATTTCGGCTTGCTGTCAGTAAATTTGCGGCCATGTTATCAGCCGAAAAGTGTTATCAGGTTTTTCAGAAAAGCATTGACGATTATCACGTTCATGATGATGTGGATGCTGTCTTTAAAAACCCCTTCCCAGCGAATTCATTTGAAGCATTACTTTATCATAAAAACTGGATCGATACCGTTCAATGGCACCTGGAGGACATCATCCGAAAGCCGGACATCGATCCTAAAGAAGGAATCGCGTTGAAGCGAAGGATTGACAAGTCGAACCAGGATCGCACCGATATGGTTGAAAAGATCGATGATCAATTTCTAGTCCGTTTTAAGAGCGTTGTTCCGAAAGCCGGAGCGCGGATGAACTCAGAAACGCCCGCGTGGCTTCTCGACCGGATGAGCATCCTGCTTTTGAAGATCTATCACATGAAGGAGCAGACGGAACGCAAGGATGTGAATGCAGACCACATTGCGAAGACAAAGGCAAAGCTTGCCGTGTTGATGGAGCAACGTGAGGACATGCGTCAGGCGTACGATGAGCTGATCGAAGACATTGAAAATGGCAACCGCAAGTTTAAAGTATACAGGCAGATGAAGATGTATAACGATTCATCGCTTAATCCGATGCTGTACGAACAGAATAAAACCGGTTCGTCTGCTAAATAGGAAGTGTATCTTTGGTACTCTTGTGCATTACCCCATTAAGCTTTACATTCATACGTGTCATTAAAAAAAATCCTGGTCTTACGTTTCTCAGCCATGGGAGACGTTGCCCTGCTAGTTCCTGTTATCCGATCACTCGTTGCCGCACATAAGGATGTAGAGGTTACGGTTGTAACAAGACCTAAATTCGCGCCATTCTTTTACGACATGGAACGCGTCATCGCCTTTCCGGCAGACGTGGATTACACCTTCAACGGAATTTTTGGAATGCGTGATCTCTTCAGAACACTGATCCGCAAAGCGGAATATGATGTGGTTGTTGATGCGCATGATCATATTCGCACAGTATTCCTTCGCACGCTTTTCAAAATTTTCGGAACAACCGTAGTTGTTTTTGATAAAGGGCGAAAAGAAAAACACGCGTTTACACGGAAAGAAAATAAAGTAACTGACCCGCTTCCGCACACGGTGCTCAGGTATAAGCAGGCTTTCGAGAAAGCAGGATTTGAATTCCCATTGCTTCAAGCTCCTTACTTCACACTGAATGATTCGTTGTATGCAGCAGCGTCAGACTGGCTTGCTCAAAAGAATCTCCGCAAGAAAGAAAAGTGGATTGGCATTGCTCCCTTCGCCATGCATGCTTCGAAGATCTGGCCGCTGGAAAATTACAGTTCAGTCATTGAGAATGTTTTGAAGAAAACTCCCGCGAAGTTTTTTCTCTTCGGTGGTGGTCCTCGCGAAGTCAAATATTTCGAAAGCCTGAAACAAAAATTCCCAGCACACTGCGAAGTCGTGGCGGATCAATTGAAAATTCGCCAGGAAATTGCTTTGATGCAGAGTCTCGATGTAATGCTTTGTGTTGATTCGTCTAACATGCACCTGGCGGCACTTTCGGGTGTACCGGTCGTTTCGATTTGGGGTGGTACCCATCCCGATGTTGGCTTTGGACCGTTTGGTGGCGGGCCGGAAAGCGTCATCCAGATCACGCGCCAGGAACTGCCCTGCCGGCCATGCTCGGTCTACGGAAGAGAAACCTGCTATGTCGGTGGCTTCCCTTGCCAAACAAGAATTTCTGCCGATCTTATCGCTGAAAAAATTTTACAACGTCTCGCCTGATTTTTCATGTCGAATAAAATTGAAACTATCGTCTTCGACCTCGGCAATGTGCTGATCGAATGGAACCCTCGCCATCTGTATCGTAAAATCCTGAAAGATGAAGACCAGATCACCTGGTTCCTTGAAAACATCTGCACCTCTGAGTGGAATGATCAGCAGGATGCCGGCCGCACGTTTGAAGAAGGTATCCGCGAGCTTGTACAAAAACATCCGGAATGGGAAGAAGCAATCACCGCGTGGGGAACACGCTGGCAGGAAACGATCAACGGATCAATTCCCGGAACAGTAGAAATCCTTCGCACACTTCGCGATTCCAAAAAATACAGACTCTACGCGCTGACAAACTGGTCAGCCGAAACTTTCCCCTGGGCACTCGACAATTTTGAGTTCCTCCACTGGTTTGAAGGGATCGTTGTATCTGGCCATGAGAAAACGCGCAAGCCATATCCCGATTTTTTCAACATTCTGTTTACACGATATAAAATCAACCCGTCCACGGCTGTGTTCATAGATGATAACATCAAGAATATAAAAGGCGCTGACGAGGTTGGTTTGAAGACGATTTTGTTTGAAAGCCCTGAAAAATTGCGGGCACAACTAACGCAATTCGGGGTACAGCTTTAATCCACGAGTGGTTAAAAGCGTAAGCAAAAATTCTCGTATCATGTGCAACTTTCGAAAAACCGAAAGTATCCTTATCAAAAGTTTGCACTATGATTAAGAATTTCTTCACCGTTGCAATCCGTAATTTTCTAAGACAAAAATTCTATTCGTTCATCAACCTGTTTGGACTCGCCTCCGGACTCGTGTGCGCATTGTTCATCTACCTATGGGTGAATGACGAAGTGAGCAAAGATAAGTTTCACCGCGACAGTGAAAAAATCTACCAGGTGATTTCAAACCTAGAGTTCAACGAAGGAGAAATTCTCACCTGGCCGATCACACCCGGCCCGTTAGGCGACTTTATTGCTGACAACTTCCCTGAAGTTGAGATGTCCGTCAGAACAATGACGAACAACAATCAGTTGTTTCAATACAATGAAAACGCCTTCCTTGAAAATGGATTCTTTGCCGATCGTCAATTCTTTAACCTGTTCAGCTTTAAAATTCTTCAGGGTGTTCCTAACTCCGACACTGCGAACATTTCATCGATCTCCATTTCACAAAAGCTAGCCACAAAACTATTTGGCAAAGAAGACCCAATCGGAAAAACGGTTAAGGTGAATAATCAAACGGATTATACTATTGCAGCCGTATTCGAAGATGTGGGAACCGAATCATCCTTGCGATTTGATTTTGTTCTTCCAATGGAGGTGTACAAGAAAAATCGCGGCCAGGGATGGAATTGGGGAAATTATGACCATCCGCTGTATATCAAGCTCGCTGATCCCTCAAAGGCACAGGAAACGAACAAAAAAATAAATGATGAGCGCACAAAAGCTATTGCGGCAGGAGGCGGAACGGGGAGAGCAAATTTCTACCTCCAGCCTTTCACCGATTACTATCTAAACGCGCAGTATGAAAATGGAAAACCGGTTGGCGGAAGAATCAAATATGTACAGATCTTTTCAGTTGTAGCGGTGTTCATCCTCGTGATCGCTTGTATCAACTTCATGAACATGGCAACGGCTAAGGCGGCCACACGCTCAAAAGAAGTTGGTGTTCGTAAAGTTGTGGGTGCACAGAAAAAATCACTGGTCTTTCAATTCATTGCGGAATCGACCTTCCTCAGTTTTCTGGCGATGATAGGCGCGGTGGCAATTGTTTACCTGACACTTCCGTTGTTCAACTCGCTCGTATCGAAGGAAATATCGCTTCAATTACTGGAACCGCAGTTTTTGATCATCGCTTTACTCATCGTGCTTGTAACCGGACTTCTTGCTGGAAGTTATCCGGCATTTTACCTGTCCTCGTATCAGCCAGCGCAGGTTCTGAAAGGGGGCTCGGCTCAGGCGACAGGCACATCTCTGCGCAAGGCATTAGTTGTGTTTCAGTTTGCGTTGACGGTAATCCTGATAGCGTGTTCACTTGTCGTCTACAACCAAATCGATTTTATCATGAGTAAGAATCTTGGTTATGACCGCGAGTCGCTGGTGAGCTTTAGTGCACGCGGAAATCTCTCTAATCAGTATGAGGCGTTTAAGACGGAAGCGCTGCAATTCCCCGGCATCACAAACATTGGTAAGTCTAATTCTACGTTGGTCCAGGTTCAGAATCAGAATGGCTCGGTATCATGGCAGGGAAAAGATCCAAACAGCCAGGTGTTTTTTCGAACGGTGGTTGTTGACTACGACTTCATCGAAACCATGGGACTGAAAGTAGTTGAAGGACGATCGTTTAAAAAAGATTTTCAGGATACAGCAAGTTTCATTATCAGCAAGACTGCCGCGGAGGTAATGGGCATGACCGATCCGATTGGACAGCAAATCACGCAGTGGGGGAACAACGGAACGATTGTCGGAGTCATCGAAGACTTTCACAGCCGGTCGATGCATGAACCCATTGATCCGATTGTGCTGATGTGTCGCCCGAATTGGACCGGAAATGTTTTTGTTCGTTTCGAAGGATCTAAAACCCAGGAGACGATCGAGCATCTTTCCACCCTTTACAAAAAATATAACCCCGAGTATCCTTTCTCCTACACGTTCGTGGATGATGATTTTGAACGCTTATACAACAACGAAAAAGTGACAGGTTCACTTGCACTTGGCTTCACCATCATGGCCGTCATTATTTCAGGATTAGGTTTGTTAGGACTGGCAGCCTACACAGCCGAACGCAAGCGCAAAGAGATCAGCATTCGAAAAACGCTGGGTGCTTCCGTAACTGGAATTGTTTCCATGATGTCGCGTGATTTCATTGTACTCAGTGCTATCGCAGCGATTATCGGCTGCCCTATCGCGTATTACCTGATGCAGAAATTCCTGGAAGGATATGCTTACCATGTTACACCAGGCTGGGAGTTATTCGTGATTACTGCAGTGGTCGTTTTGGCGATGTCGCTGCTGACGGTGATCTATCAGGTGACGAAGGCTGCGGTTGCGAATCCGGTTGATGCGCTGAGGAATGAATAAGCAGAAAGCTAAAAGCGGAAGGCTTAAAGCTGAAAGCTCGTTGGTTGTGAGGTGAATAATTGACCAACGAATCCTGAGCAAGGCATGCGCGCAAGCCAGCAGCGGGCTGTGCTCAGGATGCACTGGTTACTACTTCTTGAAACTCAGAATACTCTTCTCGATGATATCACAACACTCGTGAATCTGCTCTTCGGTGATGACCAATGGCGGAGCTAGTCGGATGATATTACCGTGGGTCGGTTTTGCAAGCAGACCATTTTTCGCGAAGTCGAGACAGAGGTTCCAGGCGGTTTCGCTGTCGGGTGTATCGTTGATGACGATGGCATTAAGTAAACCCTTACCTCGAACTAAGGTTATCAGGTTTGATTTCTTCATGATGGCATTCATCCGTTCGCGGAAGATCACCCCAAGTCGTTCTGCGTTTTCTTCAAGCTTCTCATCTTTGACAACTTGCAAGGAAGCAATACAAACCGCAGCGGCCAGCGGGTTTCCTCCGAAGGTTGATCCGTGTTCGCCCGGTTTTATTTGAAGCATTATCTCGTCATCGGCAAGTACGGCAGAGACAGGCATCGTGCCACCCGATAAAGCTTTTCCTAAAATCAGCAAATCAGGTCTTACGTTTTCATGATCAGAGGCAAGCATCTTACCCGTGCGCGCAATTCCGGTTTGAATTTCGTCCATCATCAACAGGACGTTATGTTTTTTACAGATTGCAGCAGCGCTTTTCAGATAGCCGTCATGCGGAACGTAAACTCCGGCTTCTCCCTGAATAGGCTCGATCCATAGTCCGCAGACATGCGGATTTGAAAGTGCTTTCTCAAGCGCTGGAACATCATCGTAAGAAATAATTTCAAACCCCGGCATAAATGGTCCGAAACCTTTACGGGATGATGGATCTGTTGAAGCCGAAATGATGGTAGTGGTACGACCGTGAAAGTTTTTGGAAACCGCAACGATAATCGCAGTGTTTTCTGCAATTCCTTTCTTGTTGTAGCCCCACTTGCGCGCCAGCTTGATCGCAGTTTCATTGGCTTCGGCACCGCTGTTCATGAATAATACTTTCTGGTAGCCAAACGTCTCGCAGATATATTTCTCAGCAAGCCCAAGCTTGTCATTGTAGAATGCACGCGAAGTCAGCGTCAGCTCTTTTGCCTGGTCAATCATCGCCTGGATGATTCGCGGATGACAGTGCCCCTGATTAACCGCACTGTAGGCAGACAAGAAATCAAAATAATGTTTCCCTTCAACATCCCACACATGGACGCCTTCGCCTTTTGTAAGCACAACCGGAAGCGGATGATAGTTATGCGCTCCGTACTTGTCTTCTAATGAGATTGCATCCTTGCTTGACTGAATTAGTGCCTCCATAAATCGGGTGTTGTTGTTCACAAAATTAACGAAATAAGTGATGAAATACTTAGAACTGTTTTGAGTATAATTCCTCCTCTATGAGAAAATCAGTTTCTATCACCGATGAGCATGTGTTTGAGAAAATCTTCCTGATCCGAAACCAGAAAGTCTTGCTGGACGCCCACATAGCAAAACTCTATGGTATCGAAACAAAAAGACTTAAAGAAGCAGTCAAAAGGAATCAGTCGCGATTCCCTAAAGACTTCATTGTACTCAACAAAAAAGAGTTTGCAAACTTGAGGTCGCAATTTGCGACCTCAAGTTGGGGTGGAGATCGATACTCGCCAATGGCATTTACGGAGCAAGGCGTAGCTATGCTTTCATCAGTAATCAACACCGAACGGGCTATTGCAGTAAACATTCAGATCATGCGCGCGTTTACAAAGATGCGTCAGATGATCTTCTCTTATAAAGAACTTTTGAAACGAATTGAGAAACTGGAAGATCTCGATCTCAAGAAAGCGGATCATATCCGGAACATATATGATATGATCAAGGAGTTACTGGAACCTTCGATAAGGAATCGCGGACAAATAGGTTTCAAAATCTCAGGGAAATGAAAAAGCCGTGGATAATCTTGAGGTCGCAAATTGCGGCCTCAAGATTTCTGGATACCTTTGAACCATGGAAGTTGTTTGGTTGATCATTGGGGCTGGATTCGGTGCCGTGGTGGCATGGTTCGCAGTTCGGGCGAAAGCCGGAAATTTATCTGCGGAAAGCAGAGCTGCTCTTCTCGTGGAGCAGGAAAAAATCAAAACACTACAAAGCCAGCTGACGGACGCGAAACGCGAACTGGAAAACGAACGCGCGAAAGTGTCAGAAGCAACCTCAGCGCTGGCCACCACTGAAGCAGATTACCGGAATCTTCAGGAGAAGCTGAACGATCAGAAAAAAGATCTGGAGAGCCTCCAGGATAAGTTCACCGAGCAATTCAAAAACCTCGCGAACGACATCCTCGAAGAAAAAACCAAAAAATTCACGGAACAGAACAAGTCTAACATTTTCGAACTCCTAAAACCCCTGGGAGAAAAAATCACCGAGTTCGAAAAGAAAGTTGAAGACACACATAAAGACAGCATCTCGCGAAACTCAGCCCTCAAGGAACAACTGGAAAATCTTCAGCGTCTCAACATTCAAATGACGCGCGAAGCGGAAAACCTGACACGTGCTCTGAAGGGAGATTCTCAAACGCAAGGTGCCTGGGGCGAATTTATTCTTGAAAGTATCCTCGAAAAATCAGGACTGGAAAAAGACCGCGAGTATACGATCCAGGAGACCTACACAGGCGAAGATGGAAGGCGCAGACGCCCCGATGTGATTATCCGGCTGCCTGAAAACCGTCAGGTGATCATCGACTCGAAGGTCAGCTTAACGGCTTACGACAACTTCATGAATGCGAAGTCGGACGAGGAAAAGATGAGCCATCTTAAGGCGCACGTCATCTCGATCCGTCAGCACTTGCGTGGATTGTCGGATAAAAATTATCAAAGCATCTCCGATCGCAGCCTGGACTTTATCATCATGTTTATTCCGATCGAGCCGGCATACATCCTGGCCATTCAAAGTGAAAAAAATCTGTACGAAGACGCGCTCGACAGGCGAATTATTTTCGTGAGCCCGACATTGCTTATTCCATCGCTTCAGCTAATCAAAAATGTCTGGAAGCAGGAGTATCAAAATCGGAATACAATGGAGATCGCCCGCCACGCCACCTCGCTTTACGAAAAGTTCGTAGGGTTCACCTCTGACCTGATCGACATTGGAAACCAGATCAAAAAATCGCAAACTGCGTATGAAAACGCGATGAACAAACTCACCACCGGAAACGGTAACATCGTGAAAAGCATCGAACGGTTTAAAACGCTGGGCATCAAGCCTTCGAAGAACATCGACCCGCGACTGGTAGATCGTTCCTCCGAACAAAAAGATCTTTTCGAATAACTTTCCGGTCAATTCCAGTCGAATTTATCCAAAAAAGTGTTTTACGGCTGAAAAGTTTTCAGCGACATTTGCGGTCGCTTAATTAATTGGTATGAAAATCACAGCAGATAACAAGTTGAAAAAACTGATTGTTGTTGGCGATCGTGTTTTGATCCGGCCAACGAAGCAAAGCGATAAAACGGATAGTGGACTATACCTTCCTCCTGGCGTTCAGGAAAAGGAAAAGATTCAGAGTGGATATGTGATCAAGGTTGGTCCTGGGTATCCGCTGCCTCTGCCTGCCGATGAAGATGAAATGTGGAAAGGAAAAGAAGAGCAGGTAAAATATTTGCCGCTTCAGGCACAAGAAGGCGATCTGGCAATCTTCCTCCAGAAGGGAGCGATTGAAGTGATCTATGAAAATGAAAAATACTACATCGTTCCGCAGGCATCCATTTTGATGCTCGAGCGCGAGGAGGAACTTTAAAAACAATCGCATGGCAGGGTTATCCTTTGACGTTCTCAGAACCGGCAAAAAATACAGACTTATCAATTTCGGAGAAACCCACGAGTTCGTGGTCGAGAGCGTCCTTGCCAATGGCGATTTCAAAGTAAAAGACCTGCTCACCCTCGAGCGTTACAAATTAAAAGATCTCATCCGCTACGGAACCGGCAAAGATTTCGTGCTTGAAGATCTGGAAGAGCCAAGACAATAACCGCAATTAAAAAGTAGTTGTCCTGAGCCGATTCGACTTTGTCGAATCGAGCGAAGGACCCCCATCAAGTTAGCGGTGGCTTTTTAGACAGCGACTCACTTGTTTGAAGATTTCGTCTTCGATATCACTGCTACTCTAGTTTGGTTATCAAGCTACTTAGTGCGTAGGTTTTTATGTGGGGGTCCTTCGCTCGTCCCGCGGGGCGGGACGGCTCAGGATCCGGTGCTACCTTCACGCCAAACTGCTTTCAGCTTTCTGCTTTATGCTTTCTGCTTTTTTCGCTTTCATGCCGAACAAAATCCGCACAGCGTTGAACGGACGGATGACTAAAAAATACAATCCAACACAGCTGATGAGCGTAAGAAGACTTACCGTCCAGAATTTTGCGAAGATGCTCCAGGGCAGCTGGCAAATATAAAATCCAATGGCGATGATCACAGTCTGGTGCAGAATGTAAAAGGGATAAAGTCCTTCATTGAAATGTTTTAGCCATGGATGTGGTCTGTTTAGGTAATGTTGACCAAAGGCTATCACCGTGATTACGGTGAACCAGCTTACGAAAATGGCAACGACATCAAAGATCGTTTCAACGGTGTCGGTATCCCACGGTAGCGTGACGATCTCACGAAAGTGGAAGTATGCAATGTAAAATGGAACCAGTGAAAATAGAGCCGCGACTAGAAGTGGTTTCCGGTTCGCACCGATTGATTGCCACAATGTTTTGCCCGAATAACAAAGCATCCCAAAAAGGAAGAATGAAAAATAAAACGTGAAGAATCCCCAGTCGTCAAGAAGGGCGTGTGTTTCTTCCGGAAAATATGGGCGGAGCAAAACTTGCGTTGTCAAAATAAAAAGCGCAGGTGCAAACAGAACTCCTGCCGGACTTGAAAGCACCCTCGTCATACCAGTACGGAATGAAGCAGATTTTTCAGAGCGCAGGTATAAAAGGAAAGGTAAGGCGATCAGGGAAAACACGAACAGGTAGGCAATAAACCAGAGGTGATGCCAGCTGAAACTTCCTTCGGGATAGGGTACAAAATTGAAAACCGTTTTATAAAAATCGAAATAGCCATCATACTCCCTGATGTGCTCGAAATAAATCTGCGGAGGCACGATCACAAACATTCCGAACGCAAGCGGAATAAACAGTCTTTTAAAACGTTCGCCAGCATATTGACCAGCCGTCCGCTTTGAAAGCGCCATGTAGGTTCCGGCACCGGAAATAAAAAGCAGCAAAGGCATACGCCAGAAGTGAAGCCATACCATCCAGTATCGGAAGCTTTCACTGGTTTGGTTGTTTTTAATATGCCACTCCCACGGATTGAAGAGCATGCCGGTATGGAAAAACAACAAGATAATGATGGCGATTAGCCGGAGCCAGTCGAGGTCGTACCTGCGTTCGGAAATTGTTGGGTTCATAATCGATTAAAATTTCGTCAAACCTAGCTTGCCCAAAAGCCGAAAAACGACCGATTTAATAACGAAGATGTACGTTTTTATAAAGTTGAACGTCAAAAATACCATTTAAACCCCCATCCGTACCGGAAAAAAACTGGCTGAAAGAGTTTTCACAATTTTTCCGACTTTAGCTTCAAATATTGTCCATTAAGTTATGAAACGACTAATCATTTTTGCTCTCAGCATTTTAAGTCTGTCGGGCTTTGCGCAGCCCGCGGTTGACCTGCCTGAAGATTTCCTGACAAAGGAATTCCATCAGGATCGCAGGGCCAAGCTACGCGCGAATATGCCAGCGAATTCTGTGGCGGTTTTCTTTGCCAACCCAGTTCGAAACAGGGCCAACGATGTCGACTATGTGTACCACCAGGATCCTGATTTTTATTACCTGACCGGTTATAAGGAGCCCAACGCTGTTCTTTTCATCTTCAAAGACAAACAAACTGCTGCTAACGGCACGGCTTACGATGAAATCATCTTCGTACAACCACGCAACGAAATGGCAGAACAGTGGACAGGCCGCAGACTTGGCGATCAGGGCGTAAAGACACGTCTTGGCTTGAATCAGGCGTTTAATAACACCGAGTTCCAAAAATATAATGTCGACTTCAAGAAGTTTGATCAGATTCTCTTCTTTGATTTCGAAAATGATGTCCGCAATGAGAAATATGACTCCGCTGACCTTTATGACATCATCGAGCAGTTTAAAGCAAAGGTTAACTATCCGTCAAAGGAATCGGTTAGTGTAAACCGTGAGCCGCAAAAAAACAACCTCAACACGAAGGATCTTAGCAAGCTGATGGCAGGTCTTCGCGGTGTAAAAACTCCGGAAGAAATGGAGATGATCAAGATGGCCGTGAATATTTCATGCGCTGGCCAGGTAGAAGTGATGAAGGCCATGAAGCCAGGAATGTCTGAACGAGAGATTCAAGGAATTCACGAATATGTTTTCAAGAAATATCAGGCTGAAGATCTTGGATACCCTTCGATCGTTGGAGCGGGTCACAATGGATGTATCCTTCACTATATCGATAACTATAAACCAAACGTCTCTTCAAAGGAGTTGATCCTGATGGACCTTGGTGCCGAGTACCGTGGATATACGGCCGACATTACACGCACGATTCCGGTGAACGGCAAATTCACACCTGAGCAAAAGCAAATTTATGAGCTTGTGCTGAAGGCGCAGGAAGAAGCGATGAAAGCCTGCAAGCCTGGTGTAACGATGGCGGATCTTACAAACGTTACGCGTGTTGTGATCAACAAAGGCTTGAAAGACCTTGGCATCATTAAGACTGAAGATGAGAAGCACCGCTATTATCCACATGGATGCTGCCACCACATCGGTCTTGACGTTCATGATCGCGGGGATAGGGTGCTCCAGGAAAACATGGTAATTACCATTGAGCCCGGAATTTACATTCCCGAAAATGCGAATTGTGATAAGAAGTGGTGGGGAATTGCGGTGCGCATTGAAGATGATTACCGCATCACAAAAGACGGAAACGAACACCTTTCGGCACGTGCACCACGCACAGTTGAAGACATCGAAAATATGATGAAGCTTCCAAGCCCATTGGATGACTTCGTTCTCCCTGACCTCAAGAAAGGGAAATAACGATTTTTCAAAAAGCCCGGTCTCAAAGCCGGGTTTTTTTATTGATTTAACTTCCAGAAGCAATTGGACTTTAAAAGTTCAACCAGCCTGTCGGTAAATTCATGTTGATTTTTTACCTTTAGTAGAGGAACCTCAAATCCCCCCACCATGAATTTCACTGATATCTTGAGCCTTTTTAAACAAGGAAAGGGCACTGCTCGAAGCCATATGAAAAATCTCATTGAAATGGCAGCGGTAGACGGCAATTTTGATCTCGTGGAGAACGACCTGTTGCGAAAGATCGCAAAGCGCAACAACATCAGCGAGAGCCACCTGAAAGAGATCCACAAGAATCCGCAAAAAGTGGAATTCATGCTACCACAAGACAAGCGTGAAAAATTCCATCAGTTCTACGACCTCGTACACATGATGTCGATTGACAAAACGATTCATGAAGAGGAGATGAAACTCTGCAACCTTTTCGCGATCAAGTTTGGATACCCCCGCGAAAAGTCAGGCGAAATGATCAAGAGCATTCAGCTTAACATTCAGAACTCACAAAGCCACGATGAGACGTTTAAGAGGATGGAGTGGATGCTGAATTAGCCAAGGTCCAAATTCCAATCCCGATAGCTATCGGGACCAAATCTCAAAATCCAAAGGTTGATCACGGAAGCCTCCATTCTCTACGCCAAAGCTCCGTGTCTTGCAGGTTCGGGTCTGGGGAATGCAAAACCCGGAGCCGAGTAGTAAGTTAACACGTTCCCATTTGAGATTTGATCATTGATCATTGGTGATGAGAGATTTGATCATTAATCATTGGTGATTTAAGATTTGATCCTTGATCATTGGTGCTTTACCCTCCTCTCCTTCAATTCATTTATCTTTACCTCATGAAGGTCTTAATCGTTGAAGACAACCGGCAACTGGCAGAGAGCATTCACGGCTACCTCGGACGTGAGTCGTATGTGTGTGAGCATGGCTATACGTATGAGGAAGCACTCGACAAACTTGCAGCATTCAACTACGACAGTATCATTCTCGATATCATGCTTCCTGACGGAAATGGCATCGAGCTCCTGAAACAGATCAAAGAGAAAAAAATCCAAAGCACAATTCTGATCATTTCTGCTAAGAACGCACTGGATGACAAGATCAATGGTCTTGAGCTTGGTGCTGACGATTACCTGACAAAGCCATTTCATCTTTCCGAATTGCATGCGCGCCTGAAGGCGATCCAGCGCAGGAAAAATTTTGACAACGATCAGCTTGTCAACTTTAATGAAATCACGCTCAACACACAGACGTTCGAAGCGAAGGTGAACAATGTGGCGCTCGAGCTCACAAAAAAGGAATTTGATCTCTTGCTGTACTTTCTCACAAACAAGAATCGCATCCTTAGCAGGCAATCAATCGCTGAGCATCTTTGGGGTGATTACGTTGATAATCTCGACAACTTTGACTTCGTGTATCAGCATGTAAAAAATTTGCGAAAGAAAATTACGCAAGCCCATGGGAAAGATTATATCGGCACGGTGTATGGCGTAGGCTATAAGTTCAATACAAACCTTTCATGAAACTCGTCAATCGCTTTACGATCTGGTATCTGGCCATTACTGCCCTGGTCCTTCTCGCAGGAAGCGTTATCGTGTTCACCAGCGTGCAACACGAAAATGATGACGAGGAAGGAAGACGTTTACTCGGACTGGTGCAGGATGAAATCGCAATCCTGAAGGGCACACTCAAACGAAAAAATGCAACCTCACAAGTCAACGTAAAGGAAATCGATTATAACAAAAGTGAGGTACCGTTTTCCATTGTCGATACGCTTGGATGGCATTCGGAATTTCAAGGTACGGAGCGCGAGCTCATTGCAAGACAATCCCTCAAACTGAACAACAAACATTATCTGATCACCGCCTATGCCTTCGCCCCTGAACCTGAAGAAACCGTGGCCGGGACGATTCGTTCGCTCGCAGCGATCTTCATTTTGCTCCTCGTGCTGGTAGGTATCACGAGCATTATCGTTTCAAGGAAAATTCTGCGTCCGTTTCACCTGAGCCTGAACGCCATTAAAACATTTAATCTTAAACAGCGCGAAAACTTACAACTACCCGACACACGGACGGAAGAATTCAGAATGTTGAATAGTTTTTTATCCCGGATGACCGCCAAAGCATTAGATGACTATCGAACGTTAAAAGAATTTTCGGAGAACGCCTCACACGAGCTGCAAACTCCGCTGGCCATCATCCGCGGCAAACTTGAGTTGTTGTTACAATCCGAAATCTCTGATGACCAGGCAAAACTAATTTCCACTGCCAGTGAAGCCGTAGACAAATTGGCCCGTACTAACCAGGCGCTGATCCTCCTGACAAAACTTGATAATCAGGAATATCCTTCGCAGCCAATCAACCTCAGCGAGGCGACCGAGAAATCCATTGCGCTGCTACAGGAATTGATCGAAATGAAATCACTCTCACTTGAGAAGAATATACAACAAGACGTGATGGTCGCTATGCACCCCTCCCTTGCGGACATTCTGCTGATGAACCTGCTCAGTAACGCAATTCGTCATAACTTTGAAAACGGCTCCATCAAAATTCGCCTCAACAAGCGACAACTGACCATCGAGAATACGGGCGAACCGATTCGAATTCCGACAGACCAATTATTTGTACGATTTAAAAAGAATGCGCAGAGCAGCGATTCTGCAGGCCTTGGCTTGTCGATTGTTAAACGAATCTGCGAAATTAACGGATTCTCGATCAACTACTACAGCTCACACGAATTGCACCGGCTTGAAGTTGGGCTGGATTAACAATCCATTAACAGTCAACTTCAAAATTACTTCAAAGTCTTGGCTGAACTTTCGTAATCAACACATGTTGAACCACTATGAGGATCATCTTGTCATATATTTTCACCCTTGCCGCTGCCGCCTACTGCTATTCGCAAGAGAACCAGCTTGTTGTCACGGGTGGAATTACGGACGATAAAAACAATCCTATTCCTTACGCCAGTGTTGCCCTTTTTGCGCAACAGGATTCGTCTATGGTGGGCGGTGCCGTCAGCGATGAGTCAGGTGTGTTTCAGATCGCCACGAAGCCAGGCAGTTACTTTGTGAAAATCACTTTCCTTTCCTTTACGGAAAAGACTATCCAGCTTACCAAAACAAGCGGGTCTGTCGACCTTGGCATAGTTCAACTGGAATCAAGTGCGCGTCAGCTGGATGAAGTAGTCATTACCGGTGAAAAGTCGCAGATGGAACTGCAGCTCGACAAGCGCGTATTCAATGTGGGCAAGGACATGAGCAACACGGGCGGAAATGCCGCAGACATTCTGGATAATATTCCATCCGTGAGCGTTGGGGTTGATGGAACCGTCAGCTTGCGCGGAAGCGAAAATGTCAGGATCCTCATCAATGGAAAACCGTCAGGCCTCACGTTGCGCGATCCGGACGCACTGCGCCAACTACAGGCAAACGTGGTGGAACGCGTTGAAGTCATCACGAACCCATCCTCCCGCTATGATGCCGAGGGTGAAGTTGGAATCATCAACATCATCTTAAAAGAAAATAAACAGAACGGTATCAACGGTACGTTTACCGCTTCCGCTGGATACCCGGAATTTTATGGCGGCTCCTATTCGTTGAACATACGGAGGAAAAAACTCAACTTTTTTTCAAGCTACGGCTCAGACTATCGGAACAGCCCGGGGTACAACAATACGTTTCAGCGGTTTGGCGATGGCAGCACATCTCAACGCAATTCCGACCGCCAAGGAACTGAACTGTCTCATAACATCCGCGGAGGCTTTGACTACTTCATGAACGATAAGACCTCACTGACCGGATCGGTGATGTACAACATTGAAGATGGGCTAACTAAGTCCACACTCAATGTCACCAATTTCTTCAATGATCAATTGGAAAATTCATCGGTGCGGATTGACAATGAACACGAAGACGAAACGAACGTTGAAGGAGCCCTGAACTTTAAACGCGTTTTTTCAAGTGAAGACCACACATTCACGGCAGATGCGCAATACATCCGCAGTGTTGACGGAGAGAATTCAGACTACACACAAACTTCTGCGGACGGAACTATCATTCAACGCGCTGAAAACATTGCCATGGAAGAAAATTGGTTCGTCCAGGGTGATTATGTACATCCTTTCAAAGAAGGAAAAGCTGAAACGGGCTTCCGCAGCACGAATCGAATAGTCGATAACGATTATGGTTTGGAGGAGCAAGATGCAAATGGCAATTGGGTACCCTTCCCGATGTTCAACAACAATCTCATTTATACAGAGCACATTCACGCTGCTTACGTGATGGCCGGCAAGAAAATAAATAAGCTTTCGATTCAGGCCGGTGTTCGCGGAGAATACTCGGACATCGGCACCGAGCTGACCGAGACAAACGAAATTAACGATCGCGATTATTTTAATCTCTTTCCGAGCGTGAACCTCGGTTATGAAGTTCGAAAGAATCGCACGTGGCAATTAAGTTATAGCAAACGTATCAACAGACCGCGGTTCAGAGACTTGCTGCCGTTCTCAAATTTTGCCGATACACGCGTGTTGTTCATGGGAAATCCCAATCTTAACCCTGAATACACACATTCCTTTGAGACCGGTTATCTGCTCAATTGGGAAAACGGTTCCGTGCTTTCGAGCGCCTACTATCGATACCGGATCGGTGTCATTGAACGGATTACACAAGTAGACGAAGAAGGAATTTCACGTATCATTCCCGTGAATCTTTCGACACAAAATGCATATGGCCTGGAATTCAACGTGTCGCTGTCCGCCAAGAAGTGGTGGCAACTAAACACTAGCGCCAACTTCTATCGCGCCATCACGGAAGGTCAGTACCAGGATGAAAATTTCTTCAGCGACACGTACACATTGAATTCAAGAACAACGTCAAAAATGACCTTCTTTGATGATTTCAACTTCCAGACATCATTCAACTACCGGGCACCGAGAATCACAACCCAGGGGCGAGAATTATCGTCATACAATCTCGACTTTGCATTGGGCAAAGATATTCTCAGGGGCAAAGCGACTATTACTGCTAACGTCCGTGACATTCTGAATACACGAAAGAATCGCTCGATCACAGAGATTTTTCCTTCCGATGCTGAGGACCAATATTTTTACTCATCAACGAACGGACAATGGCGTCCGCGCCAGTTCCGCGTCACGTTCACCTATCGGCTGAATCAGAACAAAGAGCGCAGGCAGGGCCGTGATGAACGTGGAAATGATCAGGAAGAAAGCGGTGGAGATTTTGAGCAATGAAACGATCGTTTGAAACTACATTCAGTCAAAACAAGCTGGACCTCTGGCTGCTGTCGTTGCGTGTGTTAGTCACGGCTTTCATGCTGACTCATGGTTTGCCAAAATTTTACAGGCTCATGACTGGTGACCTTGAATTCTCGGATCCAATAGGAATTGGCGAACCAGCAACCTTGATTCTGGCAGTTTTCGCAGAGGTTGTATGCTCAACATTTATTTTTATTGGCCTCGGAACTCGCATAGCAGCGGTTCCGTTGATAACTACGATGCTGGTGGCAGCATTCATCTCGAATTGGAATGATCCGTTCGGAAAAAAAGAGCTGCCGCTTTTATACTTATTTATTTACGTGACACTAATGATTCTGGGCAGCGGCAGGTACTCTCTCGACTTTGTGCTCTCCAAAAGACTGACACAATTAAAAACGCGAGATGGGGTTAGGTAAAAAACAACAGTTTTCTTTCAAAGGCGAGATAAGGGATGATTCACTTCTGGTTGGCAGCCATGGTGATGCAGTGATCAAAGTAGATGGGACGTTTGAGTTGTCTGGCATCGTCTATTGCCCGAAATATACGGTGACGCTCTCCATTGAGGGAGATGGACACATCGCTCTTCGGGGCATCTGCAATCGACTCATCATCAAAAAAATTTCCGGTACGTGCACGCTTGATCTTCGCGACCTCACTACAAAAGAACTACGCTGCGAGTCGATGCGGCAAAAAGCTAAAATTCTTGCCGGAAAAACTCGCGTGGTCACTCGCGCTAATCTGGCTGACGATGCTGTCTTACACCTCATGAACAGTCCGCTCATCACCAGTGCAATTACAACAGACAATTCTCAAATCATTCAGAACAATACGGATTCATTTATTGCGGACGCATCGCAACGTTGAGGCCATACGCAATGGTTTGAAAATAGTTTCTTAAAAAAGGTATATTTTTCGATCGGTTACTTGTGCATCTGCTTGCGTATTGATCGCCAAAATAACCCTTAACAAGCGAATGTAGAATTTCATTCTTCCGCTAGTGTCAGCTGTTCCGCTGCGAACGTTGCGACATTGTTTTTTTTCTAAAACTATTTTCTAACAATCCATTTTATTAAACCTATGTTGGCTTTAGCTAGCTTTATTGGCGTAGTGCTAATCATTATTGTATTGGCCGGATTTGTATTGCGACAACGATTCAACACACCACCGCTGAATGTTTTCCAGGACAACGCAAAAGTGTTGACGCTGCTCGTTGCAGGAATTTTTCTTGCCCTGAGCAACTCGCTGTTTTTCTATTCACGCTTTGGACACCAATATTACCTCGTGTACCCAACAGGTGGCTGGAGCACGGTGTTCTCTTCGGGATTTAAATTCCGGTGGTTCGCTACTATCCAGGAATGGCAGAAAGAAATCGACATCAAAGTAGTGGGTGATGGTGAATCGATGGAAGGAATTGAAGGTGTGATTGCGGATAAAGTCACCTTCCAGATCAACGGACAAAAAGAAACGGTCCCAGGCATCGGAATTACCTTTATCGACCGGGTTGGCGCTGCGGTGCAAATTTCGGTGCGTATGAAAATGCCGGAGGATCCCGAGACATTCCGTGCATTAGCAGAATCGTTTCGTAACCCAGGCAACTTGATTAACAACACATTGATACCAACGATTAAAGAACAGGTTAGTAATACAGGTTACATGTTTGCTGCGCAGGATTACATTTCAGGTGCCGCAACAGATTTCCGTCAGGCAATTGACGATCAGTTAAAGTATGGTGGTTTTTCCACCGAAAGGAGAGAATACAATGATACTATCTATGCTTCGATTCAGATCGCGGGACCGAGAACGATTAAAGAGATTAATACACGTTACCGCATCATTCGAAAAACAGATCAAGACGGAAAGATTATCCG
>DASWTM010000344.1:0-4934 GCA_036402115.1 Chryseosolibacter sp. | reverse complement strand
CATACGACTTCTTCGCGTAATGGGAGAACGTGCAATGCGTACAGAGCAAGCCAACCAACAAGAAGAGGTGGCTGTACAAAAATATCTTAACAATCCTGCGTATAATTTTCCTCGACATGATGACAATTTTAAGAGAAACCGCGAGTAAGCGCTTTTGTTCAGCCCATCCAAAAAATAATCTACCGGTTCGCGCCAACCACTTTCAGCTTCCAGACTGAATCATAAATCAACGTGCCTTCGTCCACGAGGTCTCGCACTACATCTATGAACAACTCTTTATCCTTGGGAGCGATATGCTGCTCCAACTCCTCGACCGAATAGGCCTTCAATTTGAGCACATTTAACACTTCAGCGAGCAGCGTATCGTAATCCTTAAGGTTACTTTTCTTTCGTTTTTCTACACAGATGTCGCAGATACCGCATTCGGTATCGGTCTCTTCGTTGAAATATTCCTGCACAAACTGCATTCGGCACCGCGACTGATTTTCGACAAAGGCTACAACGGCCTGCGCCTTCCCTACTATAAGTTTCTTTCGAGCAGCAAGTCGTTCCCGGTCAACCGGTAATTTTGCTGCATCCTGGCGCGGCAGGATAAACGTTACCTGCGGCTTATCCTTCACCGGCAAATATGAAACGACTTTTAACTGATCGAGATGTCTGAGCACGGAAGCGACATCTGCCGTAGTTGTTTTCAATCCTTTAGCCACGTAGCTCTCTGAAATTTTCATATAGTTTGAAAACATTTCGCCCCCGTAAAGTCGAAGCAATGTCTTTATGATTGGATCGAATTGCGCGTTCGCCACCTGGAACTCATACAACTTCTGATGATCAAGTTCAAAGTGAAGCCTCGATGGACTATAAAAGCTTTCGTTGAATTGGATCAGACCTTCCTCTTCCAGTTTCTTCAGTGCGTTGTACAGTTCAATGGGGTTGAACTTGAAACGTTCCGAAAACGCTGCAGCATCGAAATCAAAACTTTCACCGGCTGCGCTTCCGATGGCAAGCTGATAATAATTAGACAACGCCTGGTAAACTTTTGACAAAAATTCGATCGAAGGTTGCGACTGCTCTGTCTTTGTTAGAAGATTGCTTCCATCGGCCGGCTGATACAGGATTGCGGCAAACGAACGAAGACCATCCCGTCCTGCGCGGCCTGCTTCCTGGTAATAGGCTTCCAGTGTGTCAGGAAGGTCGAGGTGGATGACCACACGTACATCGGGTTTGTCGATGCCCATTCCAAAGGCATTTGTTGCCACCATCACTCGTGTGTGATTTTTAATCCACTCTTCCTGTCGCGCTGTTCGTTCTTCAAACGTAAGTCCAGCGTGATAGAAGGAAGCTTGAATATTTTTCTTATTCAGGAACTTGGCGACATCCTGAGTCGCTTTACGGGAACGCACATAGATGATGGCCGACCCCTTGACCTTCTGAAGTATTTCGATCAGCTTCTTGTCTTTATTTTCCGTATGCCGAACAACAAATGATAAGTTATCCCTTGCAAATGACTTTTTAAAGACGTTATGATCACTTTTGAACCGCAGCCTGGTGACAATATCATGCTGCACTTCACTGGTTGCAGTTGCTGTCAATGCAATGACCGGGACATCGGGACGAAGATCACGAAGCGAAGCAATTTGCAAATAAGGAGGGCGGAAATCGTAACCCCACTGGGAAATACAATGTGCCTCATCGACTGCAATTAATCCAACCTTCATTTGCTTGAAGCGCTCGATAAATATTTCGGTTTGCAAACGTTCGGGTGATACGTACAGAAATTTGATTACACCCGTCATCGCATTGCTGAGCACAACATCAATTTCATGACGTGACATCCCGGAATGGATGGCGACTGCCAGAATATCGCGTTGACGCAATTGCTCAACCTGATCCTTCATCAACGCAATGAGCGGAGAAATCACAATACAAATCCCATCGAGGATCAAACCAGGAACCTGGAAACAAACCGACTTTCCTCCTCCCGTTGGAAGCAGCGCAAGGGTGTCTTTGCCCTCAATGACCGAGTTAACAATATCCTCCTGCAACGGCCTGAATTGGCTGTGCTTCCAGTATTGGGTGAGGACATTTATGGGTTCCAATGTTGACTTTAAAGTTAGAAGTCAATTTAACAAAAAAGAGAACAGTCACTCGGAGGGCAAAATCCAAAATACCAAAATCCAAATACCAAGATCCAAATGTGACAATCTTGGTATTTGGCTTTGGATCTTGGGTTTTGGGTTTTGGATCTTGGATCTTCTACTTCGAAACGAGGACTGCCTCCGTCAGAATAAAGTTGACGTGATCGAGGTCTTCAGCATTGAGCTTGAGTTTGCCTTTTACGGTGATGAGATCATCCACCTGAAACTTTCCGGGATCTTTGGCAAAGTTCACTTCAGCGATGGACTCAGGGCCTCCACCTCCGCAGAAGAAACACTGGCTCATCGGATATTTTGAAACGATAATGTAGTCGCCATCTTCCGGAGCAAAGGGAACATAAAATCCCTGGACCGTAATCTCCTTTCCTTCCATTGCCTTTAGGTCAGCCGGAAAGTTTGGATAAAAAAGATACTCACCGAGTTTCTCGTAGTATTTCGATTCGAATTTGGTTTTGGCGAATTCGTTCCAGGTATCAACTTTACCTTGCGCGAACGCAACACCCGTAAGCAACAAAGCGACAACAACCAGCTGTAATTTTTTCATATCTGTTTACTCGTTACCTGCCAAAACTTTCGAAATATCGGTGCGGTATGCTTGAATGGCAGGAATAATGGCACACAACAGCCCTAATAACAAACTTCCGACCAAAATTATCCATTCTTCCGGGTAGAAAACAATACCGCTTATCCCGGCTTTTTGAGTTTCTTCAATCAGAGTGCCCATCAACATGAGTGCCCCATGGCCCATAAGCAAACCGATAAGCGCCCCGATGAGCGTCAATGCACCACCTTCCATTAAAATTGCCGCGACAAGCTTGCCCCTGCTTGCGCCCATGGATCGCATGATGGCCATGTCATATCTGCGCTCTTTCAATGAGTTGTATAACGCAATGAAAATACTCAACCCCGAGATGAAGATGAGGACGTAAGCAAATGCTTTAAGGATGTCCACCCCAACACCAAGAATCGAAAAGAGGCGTGCAGTTTCAAAGGCCGGAGACGCGGCTTGCAGACTGCTTTGGCCGTTCACCCATCGTGGCATTTGAATCGCACCCATCGGTGAACGATACTGAATCAGAAGCGATGTCAACTCTTTTGTTGAATCTCCAGCTGCAACTGAAGAGACGAGCAAAGATGGATTAGTGATTGAATCGTGGTCATGTTCTTCATGTTCTTCCCCCTCGCCATGTGTTTCATGTACTGCCCAGATGCTTTCAACGTTTGTCAGAATCAGGTTGTCAAGCACTGAATTCGTTGGCGCCATGATGCCGGTCACTACAAACTTGTTCTCTTCATGCGAATGTCCTTCAGCGGAAAGACCGTGCGTGCTTTCGAATTTATCTCCCAGCTTCAAGTCCAGCGCACGGACTACGTTCGATCCGATAGCAACTTCCAGGTCTTCCTTAAACCATGCACCACTTGATAACACTGCCTGATATTGTTCTGCATACAACCGGTTAGTGCCAATGATCCGGTAACCGTTAAAGCTATCGCCCAACGCCATGGGTATTGCCTTTTTCACCAGGCGATTTTTTGCAATCTTCTCCGCTTCTTTGAGGTTAATGTTTCCGGTCGGAAAATCGATATGGAAAATATTACAAAGGATTAGCTGCAGCGGACTTCCTTTCGCGCCAACCACGAGGTCGATCCCTCGCGCATTATCGCTTATTTTTTGTTGTAACTGATTATTGAAGAGCAAGAGAATTGTGATCACTGCAATACCAAGGCTGAGCAGCACAATGTTCAGCGCTGTGTTCAGCGGGCGGGATTTCAAATAACTCCAAACGAGAAACGGAAGATTCATGGTCACAGCATTATTTGGCGTGAGATTTTCGATTTCAATCGCTGGTCGTGAGTGGCTATCAGCAATGCGGAATTATTTTGTTTCGCAACATCCAGCAGCATATCGATCACACTCATGCAGTTCTTATCATCCAATGCCGAGGTAGGTTCGTCAGCAAGAATCACATTCGGTTTGTTGAGCACTGCCCGGGCGATAGCCACACGCTGAGCCTGTCCATGACTTAAGGCGGTCACCTTCGCGTCTGACTTTTCTGTCAACGCTACTTCAGTCAGTACTTCTTTTATTCGTGCATCATTTTGCGGCAGCCCGCTTAGATACGGAGCCATCCTCAGATTATCTTTTACAGACAATGCTGTAATCAAATGATTTTTTTGGAAGATGAAACCAATGTGCTGTCCTCGAAATTTATCGAGTGCGCTTTCGGAAAGTGTGGCTAACTGAGTGCCCTGAATAGAAATTTTTCCGTGCTGACTTTTCAACAGTCCACCAATCAAGTGAAGCAACGTTGTTTTACCACTCCCTGATTCCCCGAGCAACAAACACGGCTCGCTGCCAGTAACTTTAAAATCAGGAAAGGAAATTGTTTTCCCGGTTTCATAGGCATAAGTGACTTGCTGAACTTCAATCATCGCTGAAAAATGTGCAGCAAAATAACAAAGTTTAGCAAAGAGTGATGCTAAAATATTGTTAATGGTCAGGGCGTGATGAAGCGAACTTCTACCCTGCGGTTGATAGCGCGTGCTTCTTCGGTGGCGCCTTCCTGGAGCGGTTTTGTTTTTCCAAACCCGAAATGGTCAATTCGATCCCTCGTAATTCCAACGCTTTGGAGGTATTCTGCAACATTCTTTGCCCTTGCTTGAGAAAGCTTCATATTATAGCTTTCACTTCCGCGATCATCCGTATGCCCAAAAAGCTGAACGCGAAGTTTCGGATGGCGCAGCAAATAGTCAGCTACGCGGTCAAGTTCAGTAAACGAT